>JAIRUY010000024.1 GCA_031254175.1 Treponema sp. | reverse complement strand
TCTCCGCACCTCATACCAGTAACAGCAGCCAATAAATTACCGAGTTTTGCACGGTTATTTATCCAAGTAACCCTAAAGATTGCCTCCGCCGCAGTAGGCGTTAAAATCTGCCGTTTTAGTTCATCACCGGAAAAAAGTATATGCCCCCTTGTAGGGTCTCTCTCAATAAGGGATTTATTATAAGCCCACCGGAGCGGCTTAAACCCTGCCTTCAAAATCACATTTTTCCTTGCCGCTGATAATTCCTTTTTTCCAATGTGTTTGATAAAGGCTTCACTGTCCTTTGCCGTTATATCCCCCAAAAACCGCCCCTAGTAAAACGGCTCCCAATGAAGCGTAATAGCTTGTTTCTGCAACTTGCAATGCCGCTTATGTATACCATGGCTTTGCCTTAATTTTTCCTCGATGTACGGAGAAGTTTCCCATTCCCAAAAATTGATTAGAAACGAAATAAAATCCTCTGCCGCAGGAGTATCCTTTGCAATAAAGCCTTTCACCCAACCCATACGTTTTAATTCAGTCATTATTAGTTCTGCTTCAATGTCTGTCTCAATTTTTCTTACCATGTTTTTCATTGATAAATCAGTTAATTTTAAAGATTTTTTTTTCTGCGGTATTCCGTCACGTAACCATTTGAAGGCTACTTGCATTGCCTCGTCTCTGGAATTCTTTTTAGTGGAAACTGGGGGCAGATAATTTCCGGCTTCGTCTTTAAACTTCACCAGAAAACTCGGTCGGTCGGTTCTCTTGAAAACACAAAAAGGATAAGCGTCCATAACGCACCTCTTAAAAACAACAAGTAAAACGACTACAGGTGTCGTTTTAGGTGTCGATTAGTAAGTTAATTCGTTATTTTCGCCTTTTGCAAAGGTAGAAAAGTAGAAAAAACCCCCTAACTCCATATAACATATAGAGTTAGGGGAACTTGGGGAGTGGAGGATTTGAACCTTCGAAGGCTGAGCCAACAGATTTACAGTCTGCCCCATTTGACCACTCTGGAAACTCCCCGATCTCAATAATATATATACAAAATAATAAACTATTTGGCAAGGGGTTTTTGACAATTTTCATCTGTTTTCACGGGCTCTTCTGGAAATTCCTTCAGAAGCCCATAAAATGATGACGCCAAGCCGTTTGGAAATTGCGGAATCTACATTGATTCTTGACGCAAAAATACTGGGTATTTCTACTCCGGCGAGACTATAAATAAGAATACCCTCATGAATTGGTTCAATATAAAGCTGGGCTGTAAATTTATCTTCTCTGATTACCGGTACAAAAAAATAGGTGATATTTCTGAAATTGGAAAACGTATAGATTATTCCGCTTTGAGTGAGCGTCATCTGTCCGCGGTAAAACGTGTTCCCAAAATTTATATCTTTTAATCTTATATAAACTGTTTCTGTTTGGGGAATGTGTCTTGCCGGCGCAGGATCTGGAATTGGCGTTGTTTGCCTTTGGCCTGCAATACGGGTAGCTTCCTCAAACAAAGGAACGTCCGCTTCTCTGGTATGTGAGTGGTATAACAATCCTTTTAAACCCTGGATATTTCCAAGGGCATTATATACATCAAGGAGAGTTACTGTATTTGAGTTTGCGGGAATTACCAATATAGATTCTATAAGATGATCAGGATTTTTGCCTAGAACGGTGTTTATAATTTGAGCAGAAAGTCTTGTACTCCGTTCAGTGCCAAATATTGTATACCCGTTTGTGTTTTGGTGTGCCTTTATATAACCGGAAGGTTCGAAAACAATACGCCGGATATGCTGATCCATGCTTGGAAAAATTTCGTTTAACGTACGCAATTGACAAAACGCACCAACGGAAAGAGCAAAGAAAAACAAAGTGAAGAAAAATAAAAAGAATAATTTTCTCATTTAATATGCGCCTTTCCCGAAAAGCACAACTCCGATAGTTCTGAAAATGATCCAAAGATCAAGCCAGATAGACCAGTTTTGAAGATAATATGAATCATAAGTTATCCTGTCATGATAATTTGCATGAGATCTTCCGGAAACCTGCCACATACCTGAAAGACCGGGTTTAATTGAAAAAATTCGGTTATAACTGTCTCCGTATTTTTTCACCTCCTCTTCTACAATCGGGCGGGGCCCTACAACTGACATTTCACCTTTAATTATATTTATAAGTTGAGGAAATTCATCAATGCTTGTACGCCTCAGTATTTTTCCAATACCTGTTATTCTTGGATCATTTTGAAGTTTGTGCGTCTTTTCCCATTCAGACTTTAATTCGGGATTTGTATCAAAAATTTTATGAAGCTGCTGTTCAGCGTCCACTACCATTGAACGGAATTTATACGCATAAAAATATTTCCCGTTTTTCCCCAGCCGCTTGTGTTTATATAAGACAGGGCCAGGCGAATTGATTTTTATTATCAGTGCTATTATCAGAAGCAACGGCAGGATAAGAATGCCGCCTGTAATTACCATCATAATATCCAAAAACCGTTTTACTCCCTGATTCCACTTCAGTTTAAGTTTATTGCTTATATCTATGCCCAATATTCCGTTAAAATCGCGTACAGACATCCATATTGTGGAAATACTGGAATAATCGGGAATAATTACATTGTAGCGGAATGCCGACACAGATGTATTTATAAGGTTTTTTAATTTCTGAGGTTCAAGATTTGGCATTGCTACAATAGCCATTTTAATTTTATACCGTTTTACAATTTCCTGTCCGATAGTTGTATCATGAATTACCGGAATGCCCATATGCGTGTCTTCTCCTTCCGGATTATCATCAAGGATGAGAACCGGAATATAATCGGATTTTCTTTTATCCAATAAGCATTTTAAAACCAGCCTTCCGGTACCGCCGGAGCCGTAAATAACAGTAGGGATACCGCCCAGGCTTGTTATATGCAATAACCAATGGACGATGCTTCTTGTGATGAGAAGGAAAAATGTTGAAAAAATACAACTGATAATAAACGCAGTATTGATTGAATCCCAGTATCCGTATTCAATAAGGCGGGAGAGTATTATCCCTCCATAAACTATTACCGATCCGATACTGAAGCGGCGCAGTTCTTCAGAAGGAGCGAGGGAAATCCCCGGATAAAGTTGAAGGATATAGAAAATAACAATGAAGGCGGGAAGATATCGCCAATAGGTAATAAATGATTTGGCGTTTATACTGCCGTAATCATGGATAAAGCCGTAAACTCTGACCAAAAAAAATCCCCATGCAAATGTGATTAAAACAGCCGCAAAATCAGAAATAATAAATGAGACAGAGGTGAGCGAAGAACTGGTGCGGCGGTACCTTTTTCGGTACCAAATGTCGAATTCAGAAAGGATCATAGGCTTTAATAAAGTTTGTCTTCCTCCGTATTTATAATTAGAGTTGTTCGGAAACTTCAGTTTCTGAACAATTTCCGTTTTTAAATAGCAAAATGCTACGCATTTTGCAAGATTTGTGAGACAACCAACCGGGTTGTCTCACAAATCCAATGACTCTCTGTAATAAATAAAATATGTGCCTATTAGTTACAATAGTTCAGTATATCCTGATTTCTTTATTTGTTCTACAACTTCCCGTACCTTTTGAGTTTGCCCTTTTCTGGTTATCAACGCCGAAGCAGGTTTTCCGTTTTTTCCGGATCTGATAACTATAATTAAATCTTCTACTCCGGCAAGAGCAACAGGAATATCAGAATCCACATAACAGGATTCCCCTGACGCATTAAAAACAAGACCTGAATTATTAAGGGAAATTTTTGAATATTCCTCCCAATTGCCTATGTCGATCCATTCAAATCCGGTTTTAACCATTACTGTTTGGGTGCATTTTTCTGCGATTGCATAATCAAATGAAATGCTTTTTGTTTTTTTATAAGCATTTTCAATACCTGGCCATGAATTTAAAACACGCACACCTTGTAATTTTATAAAATGTTTTTCCGCAGGTTTTTTCAGCTTTTCAAAAGGAGCAATTACACCGGGAGCAAGGCGGTGAAAAACATCCGCCATAAATTCTGCAGAAAAGGCAAACATTCCCGAGTTCCAGAAAAAATGTTTGTTTTTAACATATTTTTTTGCAGTTTGAAGATCAGGTTTTTCATGAAAAGCGACAACATTACCTATGCCGGATATAATTTTGCCGGCTTCTATATAACCATAGCCGGTTTCAGGATGTAAAGGCGGAACTCCGAATACAACAAGTTTTTTATCTTTGGCAGAAGCGCAGGCTGCTGCGGCATTTGTTTTAAAAACATTTAACGGATTAATGATATGATCGCTTGTAAGAACAAGCATATTCCTGTTACTGCCGTTAAAAAGCGAATATTTAACTGCACAGGCAATAGCCGCAGCAGTATTTTTTGCTGCCGGTTCACTTATTACGACAATTCGTTTCTTTTCATTAGCTTTGAGTTTTCTTATATCAGATATAACATGAGGAATATGCGGTTTTCCCGCAATTATTATTACATAACCTTTTTTACAGATTACAGAGAGAGCCCTTTTTACGGATGTAGAAAAGAAAGTATCTTTTTCTGAGATAGGCAGAAACTGCTTTGGCAAACGGGAACTGCTTGCCGGCCATAACCGTGTGCCTGAGCCGCCAGCCATAATTACACAATCATCAAACATATATTAATCTTTTAGAAGTTTATTATACTCTGAGTTTTTCTTCAAGAACCTTTTGCACTCGTTCTTTAAAAGCAGTTTTGGAAAACAGAAGAGCATGATCGGAGAACTGGCGGCGGCTGCTGAAACATCCTTCATTTTTCTCAAAATTGTCCATGGCAGCAATAAGGGATTCCGGTGTTTGTTCATTAAAAAAAATACCTGTAATGTTTTCTTTTATAGTCTCAACCGCGCCTCCGTCCCTGTAAGCAACTACGGGACAACCTGCAGCATTAGCCTCAATGGGCACAAGACCCAAGTCTTCAATACCGGGATAGAGAAGGGCTTTTGCCTCTGAAAAAAGTATAGCAGCTTCTTCATCTGAAACTTTACCTGTAAATCTGATCAAGCCTGTTTTTTCATATTTTTTTATGTACTTTTTTTTTGCTCCGGCGCCTGCGACTATCAATTTCCTTCCTGATTTTACACAGGCCTCGACGGCAATATCCAGCCGTTTATAAAACGTTATCTGACCAAATAAAAGATAATAATCAGAAGGTTTCCTTTCAATACTGAAAAATTTTTCAACAGGTGCGGGACCGTAAACAACTTCAGCTTCACGGTTATAGACGCGCCGTATACGTTTTGCTACATAATGAGAATTAGTTATAAAACGATCAACAAGATTTGCGGAAGTAATATCCCAAAGCCGCAGTCCCGGAATGAGGCGCTTCATAAAAAAACGGACAAAGGTATTGGCTCCTTTAAAATATTCATGATACATATCCCAAAGATAACGCATTGGACTGTGACAATAGCAGATGTGATATGCGTTTGGATTTGGAACCACTCCCTTGGCAGGTCCTGCCTCACTTGAAATAACAAGATCATATTTTTGAAGGTTAAAATCCATAAGAGCGTTGGGCATAAGCGGCATATAAAGCTGATAAATTTTTTTCGCAAAAGGCAGGTGGTTAATGCGGGAAGTGAAAACGCGCTTGCTTCTGATTAACGGGGAGACAGCTTTGGGATTGTATACATGCGTATAGATATCCGCATCAGGAAACATTTCCAGAAGCGCTTCGAGCATTTTTTCTCCGCCGCGCATGTTTACAAGCCAGTAATGGACTATTGCGGTTTTCATTTCATAAGGATAACTTTTTGTTTAGGTAATTACAAGACAGATGGATTGAAAAAAGGGCAGGTTAAGAGACAGCAGATTTAATATTTTGTAATATTGTTGATGAGGTTTTTTGAAAATTATATTTATACACAAGGCAGTCGGGAAGATGAAGCGGCTCTAAAGCCTTATTATGAAGAAGTTTTAAAATATTTTCTTTTAAATCAAATGAATCGCCGGTACGGAAAAAGGTTACGGGAAAACCATCATAGATTTCTTTAAAAACAGGAATATCGGAAATCAAGACGTGTGTGCCAAGAATCATTGCTTCAAGCGGAGGGAGACCAAACCCTTCATATAAAGACGGCTGTACGAGCAGTTCCGCTTCTGCCAGATATTTCATTAGCTTTTCATTGG
This sequence comes from Treponema sp., assembly GCA_031254175.1. GTDB lineage: Bacteria > Spirochaetota > Spirochaetia > Treponematales > Breznakiellaceae > WQXQ01. Next base: position 4,004 of record JAIRUY010000024.1, on the reverse strand, counting down.
AAATGAAACCTGTAAAATTGACAGTATCATTGCCTAACGCCTCAATTTTTTTAAGAACTGAATTGTCGACAGTCCTGAAATTTGTTTTCTCGCCGATAATAATCAACTTATGAGGCAGCCCTTCGTTTTTTATAAGAGTAAAAGCGTCAAGAAGACAATCAAGCCCTTTGTGTTTTTTTATATTGCCGACAAAGACGATAGTCTTTGTTTTTAATACATTGGATAATTTTGCCCTGTAATCAATGAACATGGAAGGAACGGCAGAATGAGTAACAATAATATCTCTTTCTTTTCCAAGATGGTGTTTAATTCTTGATTTGGTAAATTCAGAAACAGTAAATATTTTGTGTGACTTTTTAAATGCCCTGCGGTAGAACCACATACGCATAAAAAGCCCTGATTTTGAAACAAGTTCCGGCATATCGGGAAAAATGATGTCATGAATTACGGAGAATACAGGAATGGAAACAGAAGGAAAATTAAAAAATGGTGAAAAATAAACATCAGCTTTATTAAGTTTCTGTTTTATTTTCCGGGGAAAGAAAAAAAGTTCTCTTGGCGAAAACGGTTTTACATTACATTCGATAATTATTACATTTGCATATGATGAAAACAGACGCAGTTTTTCGGTATTTCCAAGAAGAATAAAATCATTACCGGTTTTAAAAAAAAAAGGAAGGATTCCGCGAAGATAGACGCCGACTCCGCTGGAATCAATCATTCGGCAGTCAACAGCAATCGTCAAAGAATATTTCCTTAATCTGTTTTTGTGTCCTCAACACTAGAGCGCTGTTTCATTTTTTGAATAAAGATAATCAGCAAATTGCAAAAGGCTTAAGAATTGAAGGAGACTTGTGTTGTTTTCCGGATTTTCTGTTAAAAATACGGGAGTGCAGCCTGCGTTTATTCCCGCATCTGTATCGCGTTTGTCATCGCCGACCATATATGATAGCGCTGGATCAATATTATATTTTTCCATCGCTTTTATGAGCATGCCGGGTTTTGGCTTGCGGCAGCCGCAGTCTATTTTATATTCAGGCCGTTCATTTTCAAAACCTTTGTCAGGGTGATGAGGACAATAAAAAAGATCGTCGATATATGCGCCTTGTTTTCCAAGTTCTGTTTCCATTTTCATGTGAATTAGATCAAGAGTTTCAAAATCAATATCTCCCCGCGCAATAACAGGCTGATTTGTTATGACAATCGCAAGGAAACCCAGGCTGTTTATTTTTTTTATTGCCTGCGCAGCGCCGTCTATAAGAAAAAAATCTTCATGTTTTGTTACAAGACCGTTAAATACATTAATCGTTCCGTCTCTGTCGATAAAAACAGCCTTTTGTTTTTCACTAAGATTTCTTTTATGTACAATTCCGTTTTCAATATCCGATGAAACCTGCGCGAAACGCTCCGGAGTGCCCATGTCCTTAATGTATTCAGGAGTGTGGTATGCAAAAATCTTTTCTGTCTGTATTGAAGGTTTTAATATATCACGGTCAAGATCTACTTTTTCTTTTTCCTGAGGGCAATTTTTTATTAGTTCAGATGAAAGAATATGAACTCCTGAATTAACCTGATTTTTATAATATGTTCTTTCATCCTCTTTATTCAGCCAGCCCGTAACCTGATTGTTACTGTTAGTGATTACCAAAGCGCTGTCAAAAGGATGATTATTGGGATGAACAGCAAGAGTAGCCCATGCTTTTTTTTCTTTATGAAACGCGATAATACGGGAAAAATCAATATCAAAAATCACGTCCCCGTTAAGTAAAATAAAATCTTCCGGTAAATCCTTTATTCTGTAAAGCGCGCCGGCAGTTCCCAGAGGATGAGTTTCTGTAAAATAATTTATTTCGCAGCCAAAAGACTTTCCGTCTCCGAAATAATCTTTTATCGGCTTTCCAAGATGGCCGACAACAAGAGTTAAATCTGTTAATCCGTTTTTTTTCAGGCAATCAATCTGATGTTCAAGTATAGGCTTGCCGCAGATTGGGATCATGGGTTTTGGAATATCGCTGGCTACCTGAGCAATTCGTTTCCCCATTCCTCCTGCCATTATTATTGTTTTCATTAAGCAAGACGCCAGGCCTGTGTTCCGATTTCTGTAAAGCTGGGAGTTAAAACCATGCCTTTTTTTTCTTTTAATGCGTTGATTAGCGCAATACGTCGGCAGGGGTTACAGTAAATCATCATAAAGCCGCCGCCGCCGGCGCCGGATATTTTTGCAGATTCTGCGCCGTTGTCTATAACAAACTGGTATAAATCTTCCAAAAATGAATTTGATATAGAAGAAGCAAGATTTTTTTTTGCTTTCCAGCCGTCAAGAAGACAGTCTGAAAACCCCTTAAAATCGCCTTTTAAAATGGCTTCTTTCATAATTACAGCCTGCTTTTTCATTTCATGCATACTTTCAATGTTTTTAATATCGCCTTTTTCCGTATGCTGAATTTGCTCAGAAATAATATTCGCACTTTCTCTTGATACGCCTGTATAAAATAAAATCAAAGAAGCTTCAAGTTCATTTCTGATCCAGCGTTTCAGCCGCAGGGGATTAACGATAACACGTTCATTTTCATAAAATTCCATAAAATTAAACCCGCCGAAAGTAGCGGCGTATTGATCCTGCCTGCCTCCGGCAAGGCCGATATCTTCCCGCTCAATTTTACAGGCAAGAGAAGCAATGTCATATTCACCTAACGGAAGATTAAGCCATTCTTCAAAAGCTTTAATGATTGCCACAACCATGGTAGATGAAGAGCCGAGTCCGGAACCGGCAGGCGCATCAGAATAGGTGGTCATTTTAAAAGAAAGCGGTTTTTTTGTAAAATCTGAAACAATTCTGTTGTAAATACCGGTGTGAAGGGGCAGGGCAGTGGAAACGGGAAGTCTTTCTTCCGCTTTATAATTTTCATTTTTATTTAAATCGGCGGCGGTAAATTCTACTTTACTATTATCAGTCGGCTCAATCGTGCAATAGGCGTACATATCAATAGTTGCGTTTAAAACATAACCGCCATACCGGTTATAATAGTTTGCGATATCTGTGCCGCCGCCGGCTAGCCCAAGGCGAAGAGGAGCTTTGGAACGGATTATCATTATTCACACACCTTTACAAGTAAAATACCGGCAATAAATTTGCTCAAAAAATAAAATTTCGTTTCCGCAATACGAAGAAGCAAATATTCCAGCATGTCGGCTAACGTTTTTCTATCAGTGTTTTTGCTTGTTAATTTTTTCTTTTCTTATAAAGTGTTTTTTTAAAAAATAAAATTAGACTGCAAAAACGGCAATGAGTATATGTATTAAACCCCTAATGCAATAACTTATAAAAATTTAAACATTCTTATTTCTTAATTTTGAAAATTCCTTGATAATACTATGCACTTGTTCTGCGGACTTGTCATAAGAGTATTTCTTCAGGGTTTCATCAGGTGGTTCAACAGTTTGCTTCAAGAGTTCATCTAAATCAATATTCGTATCAAACGGATCAATGTAATACGCGGCGTTGCCGTAAATTTCAGGCAGGCTTGCAGCTTTTGCAACGATAATTTTCGTGCCGCACGATAACGCCTCAAGCGGAGTAATGCCAAAGCCTTCGTAATAGGAAGGCAGGATAAAGGCTTTGCATTTTTCCATGAGCGCCTTTACACATGAATCTTCGAGATAGCCCAGTAACATTATATTTTTAGGAATTGTACTAAGTAATTCATCCACTTTTACTGTCGACAAGCTGATACCTGAAATTACAAAAATGGAATCAGGGTTCTTCTTTGCATACTCAACTATCCACTTGATGTTTTTACGTTTGGAAAGACTGCCCAGCGAGAAATAAAAAGGGGGTTGCAATACAGGAAATTTTGAAAAAATGAAATAGTCGGGTTTTACATTGAGGAAGTGATCCCAACCGTTATAAATAACGGTAATCCTGTCAGGGTTAATACGATAGGTTTGGGTAATTTGATCTTTGCTGAAATGTGAAACCGTTACAATTTGCTTCGCTGTTTTTG
>JAIRUY010000017.1 GCA_031254175.1 Treponema sp. | reverse complement strand
GCGTCTGTGCCGCTGAAACAATTGCTTTTGCCTTCACTTGCGGCGGGAAGCTGTATTTTTATTGCCGTGATGCTGCAGCAAACAGGAATTATTTTTACTTCTGCTGGAAATGCCGGTTTCATTACCGGCCTATATGTAGTATTAACCCCTATCTTTGGTATTTTTTTGGGCAGAAAAACCGGAGGCGGGACATGGATAGGTTCAGCTCTTACATTTGCAGGGCTTTATTTTATCAGCGTTGCAGGCCGTCCTTCAATTAATCCGGGAGATATTATCGTAATTATCAGCGCTTTTTTTTGGGCGGCGCATGTTCTTCTTATTGACAGGCTAATGCAAAACCAAAAAGAAATAAAGATCGATCCGCTGGAACTTTCTTCAGGGCAATTTGCCGTTTGCGGCGTTTTATCATTGTTAGGCGCATTTTTTGTTGAACCTCATGTGAGCGCGGTTGTTGGTTTTTTTAATCCTTTGCTGCTTGATACCGGGCTTTTTTCATGGCAGCCGCTTCCGGCTTTTATTCTTGCAGTCAAATCGGGGCTTGTTTCTTTCCCTGTGCAGGCGCTCATTCCAATTTTTTACGGCGGCTTTTGCTCGGTGGGAATTGCTTATACGCTTCAGGTTGTTGCCCAGCGAGATGCTCCGCCTGCCCATGCTGTAATTATTCTTTGTTTTGAAGGATGTTTTGCCGCTCTTGGCGGTATGCTGCTGCTTTCAGAAACAATCGGAACATGGACTTTACTCGGATTCATCCTGATGCTTGCCGGAATGCTGGTTACGCAATGGGAAGTAATTTGGAAAACTTACAGATCTTCTTAAAATGTCTGCTTATTTAAAATTGTTTTAATAGACTTGTGAGGCAAGCAACCGGGTTGTCTCACAAGTCTAATGGAACAAAAAAAATCGCTTGTATTTTGTTTAGTACATTGATAAAGTTAGTAATGGGTTCCAATTTGTCTCCTTATCGGCTGCGCAAAGCGCGCGATATTTATAATTCATTTAATATTTTTAATGCTATCTCATGGAATCTGCTGGTTGGGGTTATTATTACTCTTTTTGCTTTGCGGCTTGGAGCAACTCCTACCTATATTGGGCTTTTAAGCTCCTCTTTTTATCTTGCTTTATTTTTACTTCCTTTAGGAAAACTGCTTACAAGGCGTTTTTCCATAATAGGTATTTTCAGTGTTACATGGATTATACGATCCATCTGCATGATATTTGCTGTAGCAGCTCCTTTTTTTGAGTATGCGGGGTATAGGAATACTGCTCTTTCACTTATAATGCTTGGAGTGTTTCTTTTTCATACTTTTCGCGGCGTTGGCATGATAGGTAATAATCCTGTTTTGAGTCTTTTGGCTTCAGGTCCTGACAGAGGCAGTTATATGACTCAAATTCAAATTGTCGGCGGCGCAATTGGAATGTTCGCAAGTTTTCTGATTGCAATGATACTTGGCATGGATCCTCCTGTTTTTATTTTCTCTATACTTTTAGGCGCCGGAATTATAACTGGTGTAATAAGCGGGTCTGTAATCAGAAAAGTGCCTGAACCCCAGTCTGAAGAAGAAAGTCAAAAGGTGAGCCTTGTTGCAATATTTAAGGATGCGTTTTCACAGGATGCTTTAAGGCATTTTATGATAATTCTTTTTCTTGTTGTTCTGGTATCTGGTGTTACGCGAACATTTGCGGTAGTTTTCGCCCGTGAAGCGCTTGGACATAACGACGGGCTTATCTCATTGTATGCAGTCTTCGGAGGTCTTGGCCACTTAATGGTGGGCTTTAGCGTCAAGTTTTTTGTAGACAGGCTTGGAGCAAAACCTCTTTTTCTTGTCTGTGTGATTATCGGGCTTGTCAGCATATTTTCTGTTGTATTTTTTCCTTCATCTGCAGTTTTAAATGTGACCGGCGCAATCCTGTTTATGGTTTTTCTGTTTTTTATGCTGAACTTTGGTTTTTTGGGTTCAGAAGGAATTGCCCAGACCTATTTTCTTGCCTTAATTCCATCAGATAAAATGCTGGATCTTGGTATTGTCTATTTTTTTGTATTTGGCGCAGCGGGCGCTGCCGGATCGTTTCTGTCAGGACTTTTCCTTGATCTTTTATATACACTTGGCGTTACTCCATTTATTTCATTCAGGATTCTTTTTATTGTTCTGGGCGTGCTGACTGTAATTGCTCTTGCCATGCAAAAGAGGATGAAATCCCTTGGATCCTTGCCGTTAAAAGGCGCTCTTGAAGTCATTTTTTCTTTCAGAGATCTTCGTGCGATTAGTCTTTTGGATAAATTAAACAAGACCGAAGATTCCCATGAAGAGCAGCTTCTCCTTGGGGCGCTTCACGATACTCCTTCCAGTCTTGCAATTGACGGTTTGCTTGAGAGGGCGCGTTCGCCGCGGCTTGCAACGCGGCTGGAAGCCATCAGAGCGCTTGAAAAATTACACAGGCTCAGCGCCAAAGCCGAGAAGGCATTGACTGAAGATATGATTAACAATCAATTTACTACCGCATACATTTCCGCGCGTACTCTTGGGAACCACGGCTGTACTGACGCCGTTTCTCTGCTCAGGGAGTTTGCGGCTTCTAACGATTATATGCTGGCAGGCGAAGCAATGATTGCTCTTGCAAAAATGAAAGATGAAGAATTCCGTCCGGAGATAGAAAAAATTATTTTGAATACAAATAATCCCAGAGTAAAGATAATGGGCTGTGAGGCATTGGGCATTTACCGCTGCGCCGACTCTCTTTCTGTTTTGCTGGAAATTTTATGCAAAGCGGAACCGCATCTGTATCTGCGGGACGAAGCAGTGCTTGCAATAGCTGCAATCCTGGGTACGCAGCAGAAATTTTATTCCGTGCTTGTCAGGTATGTTGCAGATACTTCGCTTGCTGTCACTCTTGGCATGGACGAAGCAGAAGCCGCTCATGAATTTTGTAAAGCAATGATCGATAAAAAGAAAAAAACGCCTGAAAAATCAATGTCAAAAATTATTAATCAAATTGATGTTTTTTATTCGGCAATCAAAGAATATATGGAAAACAAAAACGGCGAAACTCTTTCCCGCTGGATTTTGGAACTTCCTGATGAGTATTGCAGGGGCGGAAGCGTTGCCAAAAATTTTCTTGCAGAAACAGTTCTTGATAATGGTCTTTCCGGTTATAAAAGCCTGCGCCTTTTGATTGTTCACTGGTCTGCGTATGAATTGCGTATTTGGGCGGCGAAGTCAAAGTAAAACTGTATATGCAAAACAATGCAAATGCTGCCGGTCAGCTTGGAACTGAATCCATCGGGAAATTATTGTTAAAATTCTCAATTCCTGCCATTACAGGAATGGTTGTTAATGCTCTTTATAATGTTGTTGACAGGATTTTTGTCGGTCGTGCAGTGAGTGAAATTGCTCTTGGCGGAATTGCGCTTGTTATGCCGCTAATGACAATCGGTATGGCATTTGCAATGCTCTTCGGTATTGGTACGGCAAACATGATTTCCATGCGACTTGGACAAGAGCGGCGGCAGGAAGCGGAAAATGCGTTAAACCACTGTTTTTTTCTGTTGATAGGGGCCGGCATACTGATGATGGCAATTGGCCTTATATTTTTGGATCCAATTCTGTCACTTGCGGGCGCGGCGGAAGGCAGTGAAGCAGTCGGGTATGCACGTGAATATCTTCGCATAACCCTATTTGGCGTTGTTTTTGCCATGTTGAGTTTTGGCTTGTCTCATTGTACAAGAGCGCAGGGTTTTCCTTCCGTTACCATGATCGGCATGATTCTTGGAGCTGGTCTCAATATTGTTTTTGACGCTCTTTTTATAATTGTATTTAAATGGGGAGTTCAGGGCGCGGCATGGGCAACCGTTGTTTCCCAATTTTGCGTGACCGTATACATACTTTTTTTCGCGATGGGCAGGAAGGCTTTTGTTAAATTAACGCCTCTGGCAATTAAACTGCAGCCTTCAATTGTTATGCAAATTTTAGCCTTTGGTTCAGCCCAGTTCCTGCTTCAGTTTTTAATGTCGGCAGTGCAGGTTTTGAACAATATGAGCATGGGCTGGTACGGAGCTGCCGCTCTTGGAGTTTCAAACGGCGGAGACATTGCCCTTTCGGGGATGAATATTTACGGTGCTGTTTTAATGTTTATACTTATGCCCGTTTTTGGGATTAATCAGGGGGCACAGCCCATATTGGGCTATAATTACGGAGCGAAGAAATACAGCCGCGTGTTACGCGCATATCTTGGCGCAGTTTCCGCCGCTACGGTTGTTTGCGCTGCCGGGTTTGCTGTGATCATGATTTTCCCGGTTCAATTAATAAGGGTTTTTGCGCCTGAAGGCAGCCCTGCGCTGATGCAGTTTGTACCAAGGGCGATGAAAATGATGATACTTATGCTGCCTTTGGCAGGTTTTCAGATTGTTTCAGCCAATCTCTTTGTTGTAACAGGCCGCCCTAAAATTTCAATTTTTCTTTCTCTGTTAAGACAATGTCTTGTGCTCATTCCTTGTATATTGATTTTCGGCAAAATCTGGGGTCTTTGGGGAGTAATTGCCGCAGCGCCTGTATCTGAAAGTTTTGCTTTTCTGCTTACAGGCGCCTTGATTTTCTTTGAGATAAAGAAATTGAGAAAACAAAGCAAAGCTGCAATATAAAACACTTGACGGGATGACGCTTGTTTAATAGGCTTGATATATGGGTTATTACAGTGGGAATGGCTTTATTTCCGCGATGGTTGTCAGATTAATTGCTTTTTTTACGATAATACTCGTGATTGTCATTGGCATAGGACTTGGCCTGTCAATAGCAATGACGGCAAATATAAAAAACCAGGAAAATTTTGAAGAATTTGCACCTGCTCTCCCGACTAAAATATTGGATATAAACGGAACTCTTGTTACCGAATTTGCTTCCGATGAAAAACGGGAACTTGTGACTTTAAGCGAATTGCCAAGACACTTGATCCATGCGGTTCTTGCGCGTGAAGATCCGGATTTTTACAATCATCGCGGTTTTAGCATTCGGGCTATTGCCCGCGCCGCATTTGGGCAAATAACCGGAAAGCACAGAGGCGGCGGTTCTACCATTACCCAGCAGGTAGCAGGCACATTATATACAGATCGAACCGAACGTACCATTAAACGAAAGATTAAAGAATTGTGGTGGGCGTTTCAGATGGAACGCCGTTATACAAAAAACGAGATACTGGAAATTTACCTTAACTATATGAACATGGGGCCGGGTACTTACGGAGTAGAAACGACAAGCAAACATTTCTTCAACAAAAGTGCAAGCGAGGTAACCATTGCCGAATCGGCTATTTTAGCGATTCTTCTTTCCAATCCTTCCGGTTTTAATCCGATAAGCAGACCCAACGAGGCTATGGACAGGCAGAATTTTGTTCTGGATCGCATGATTGAATTCGGTTATACCACAAGGGAGGAAGCCGACGATTCATTTGCTGAGTACTGGGATAATTTTGACTGGACTCAGCCTGCCCTTTCCGCATATTTCAGCCGTGAAGATAAAGCGCCATGGTTCAGTGAATATGTACGCCGCGAACTGGATGTTTTAATGTATGGCACAAGGGATTATTACCGCGACGGTTATGTAGTGCATACTACGCTTGATCTTAATCATCAGGAAGCCGCGGAAAGATTCATGGCGGAAGGGCTTGAAAGAGCCAACAGGGAATATTTAAGATCCAGCGGGAGAAGTAATATCCAAGCGGAAAATTATATACCTATTGTTGAATTGCTTACGCTGTATTTTGATCTGACTGATATTCGCGCTACTTCGGCAAACCAAAATGAAGTAAGAGCAACTTCACGTTATAACAGAGTAATAAACCCGGTTGTAGATATGGCGGCCCTTGTTTTTGGTATACCTGAGCTAAAGGACATTACCGGTCATGGTTTTTCGCAGCAAAGGATAACCGCTGAACGGAATGTTGTAGAAGGCGCGCTTATCTCGATAGAAAATGATACAGGCCATATAACCGCAATTGTCGGCGGTTCAAAATTTGATGAATCAAACCAGCTGATACGAGCATCCCAGGGTAATATTCAGCCGGGCTCCGCTTTTAAGCCGTTGTACTATTCGGCGGCTATTGATAGTCGGTTATATACAGCCGCTTCTCTGATATACGATGTTCCAATGGTATTTTATAATGAAGACGGAACTCCTTACATTCCTTTAAATTTCCGCGGTGAATGGAAAGGTTCCACTTTGCTTTATAACGCATTGGCGCAATCAATGAACGTCCCTTCTTTGAAAATACTGGATGCGATCGGTTTTGACGCTACCATCGACAGATCCGCCGCTCTTCTTGATATAACTGACAGCGCTCAAATCAGGCGTACTTTTCCAAGGGTTTATCCCCTTGGGCTTGGTATTATCTCTACTTCGCCTTTAAAGATGGCAAGGGCGTTCGCTGTTTTCGCCAATCAGGGGCGCAGCGTTACGCCAATTGCAATACGTTCCATTGAAGACAGAAACGGACGCGTTGTGTTTGATGTCGAACGTGATCTGCGGCAGAGCCAGCGGCGGACAGGAGATCGCATTCAGGTTGTAAGTCCGCAAAATGCATACATTATGACAAGAATAATGGAAAGGGTTGTTTCTGAAGGCTCTCTTTCAATAGGCGCAGGGTGGGGATCTAAATTTGTTTACAGGGATGAAAACGGCCAGTATACTCTTCCTGTTGCCGGAAAAACAGGTACTACCCAAAACTGGTCTGATGCCTGGGTAGTAGGGTACAGCCCTTATTACACAACAGCAGTGTGGTTTGGTTTTGACAGACCGGGCAATTCTCTGGGTATTGAACTGACAGGCGCTACATTGGCAGGTCCTGTATGGGGAGACTTTTTCCGCGAAATTCACAGAGGGCTTCCGAGAAGGAATTTTTCAAGACCGTCTTCCGGCGTTATTGATGTATCGGTTTGCGCAAAATC
>JAIRUY010000236.1 GCA_031254175.1 Treponema sp. | reverse complement strand
AGTCTTTCTATTATTGCCTCCATCTCTCCTAAAAGAGCCGGTTCGTCATTATCGTTAGATGAAGACGAGGCGGAAAAATGCATTGTTCCGTTTGTGCCAAGATACTCCAGTACCGCGTTTATATCCGCTTTAAGAACTGTAAACTCAAAAAATTTCATTTTGCTTGTACGAATCATATTGACTCCGAAGAAGGCGCGGCTTCCAGAAATTTAAATATTTCCGCGCTGCTTAAGCCAAAATTCAATCCTTCGGCGATACTGGTAAGCAGATCTTCTTCAAATTGTTTTATCTTGATAAAACAGAAGACGGAACTGACAGCCGCCGGTATGCGGTGAAAACCTGACAGAGCAAGACGGTGCAGATATCCGGACGCCGCGTTTTGAAAGTAACGCGGATCCAGCTTCCAATGTTCGCCCGGGTGTTCAGGATTTAGGAACTTTTCCCATTTCCAGCCGGATAACAGCGAACGGTTATTCAGCGGCAAATCAAGCAAAACACGCGCTTCATCATAGTGGGTTAAATATTTTATTGTTTCCTCTGAAGTTTTATTGTAGTAGTTTCTTAGCCGCAAAGCCCAGATACAGTTATTCAGGGAAATTTCATCATTTAGAATACGCTCAATAAGCGCCCTGTCCTCACCGGAAAGTTCACGCAGGCTTTTCTTTAACTCAAGGTAATAATGTGTATCAAGCAGATTTTCAATATGCCGGACATCCATTTTTTTATTCTGCATTTCATCTAAATACAGAAATTCAAATTCAGTCCCTGAAAGCATGGCCTTAAGGTTGGGGAAAGCTTTAAACTGAACTGTTTTAAAACGGCCAATATCATAAAAATACAGGATTTTATTGTCCCCTTTTTCAATATGATGCAGGCATGTTTTTAAATCAGTATATTCATAGGCTCTTAACTGGCGGACAATAACTTCAGGCGGTTTTTGGAAGCAGTTCACTATAGACAATATTTGCCTGACAGCCCGCTTTTCAATACGGCGTTCCAGATCCAAAAGAAGCGGTTTGTATTCACCGCCGCCTGTTTCCCGCTGAAACTCGCCGAAGACAAGCCTGTCAAATTCAGCTAACGTTTTAACCGGGGAAAGAGCTTTTTTTCTTTTTCCCACAAACGACTTGCCGATGATCCCGCAGGCTTTGGCGTATGCGTAGTGGCCGTCAGCAAACATCACCCCTTCCTTATGTATTCGTTCAAAAGCGATGAAAAACCGTCAATGTCGGCATTTACCCCTGCTATTTCCTTCCGGTACTCTTCCATATTTTTTTTATAAAGTTCGGTAATTTTTTCTTTTTCTTTTTCCAGATCAACTTCCAGCTTTTGCACTTCTGCCCTGAAACGTTTCTCGTAAGCTGCGTGATTTTTTTCTTCGTTTTCATGTATTCGCCTGTCCGCTTCTGCTTTTGTATCGTTAACAAGAGCGGCTGCTCTGGCTTCGATTTGCAGCAAACGGTCAAGTTTATTTTCATTTTCCATGATTACTAATTTTCTGTATAAAGCATTGTTTCATATTTGCATATAATTTTATAGGCACTCTGCGGATCCTTCTGCTCCAGCAGCTCAAGCTGAAACTGGGGATTTTCCAAAAGGACTGCAAGATGTTTTAAAAGCCGCAGATATTTCTCTGAATCTTCAGCCGGAGAAATAATCATAAAAAGAAGATATACAGGTTCTCCGTCCAAAGAATCGTATTGTATGCCTTTTCGTGAAATTCCAAGCACGCTTTTTATTGTTTCTACGGCCGTTGTTTTCCCGTGAGGAACGGCAATGCCCTTGTGAATTCCTGTCGACATTTTTTCTTCTCTGGCGACTATTGCTTCAAGAATTTTGTTGTGCGCGTCTGAGCCGTCTGCCTGACAATAATGAGCTACCAGTTCCTCAAATGCTTCATCCTTGTCTTCGGCTTCCATGCCAATCTTTATAAACTCAGGCAGCAATACTTCCTGCAGGATCATAAAAACCTCTAACCCTGTTGATTACTGTGTATCTGCCGCGTTCTCAGTAAAAATATTATCACTGTAACTATCATCATTGTAAAAAAAAGATTCTTCCTGAGAGGGGTTTAACGCTTCTTCCAGCCAGCCTGCCCCTGCCTCTTCGGCAGCAAGTCTTCTGCCTTCCTCTTCTACTCCGGTTCCTCCGGGACTGCGGCTGAGTAATGCCAGCCCCAGACTGACAATCAAAAATAAAGCGCCCAGCACACTTGTAGTGCGCGTAAGGACATTGCCTGCGCGGGAACCAAAAGCCGAGCCTGAACCTCCGGCAAAAATACCGCCAAGACCGTCTCCTTCTTCATTCTGAATCAATACAAACAATACAAGAAGCACTGCAATAATAACGAAAAACACCAGTAAAACAATACCTAAAATTCCCATTTTTTTATAGCTCCGGTTAATAATATAGATTTCAGTTTATAGAAAAAAAATTATTTGTGCAAGAAGCCTGAAACATGAAAAAAGACCAAAAATACGCATCTTGACCCGGAAAACATCAAGTTTTATATTAATAATATGCCATTAAGAAGAATCCCTGCTTTCTGGTTTCCCGTATTCCTGTTCACCGCATTCGGTGTTTTTGGCCAGGCCAGAGGCGCTATTTTTGATGAAGCGGAATACAACCGCCTTCCGAGAATAGCTTCCTACGCCGCAAGTTCATATGAAGGGCTGCCGGACTCATTTTCACTGAAACAATACGCCCCCCTTCCGGGAGATCAGGCGGATTACGGCACTTGCGTAGGCTGGGCAACTGCTTACGCGGCAAGAACAATATCGGAATCTGTTGCCTTAAACCGTTTAAATCAGACAGAAACCACCCGGAATGCTTTTTCGCCCGCTTTTATCTACAGAAATGCCAGACCCGACGATCGTTACGGCATATACGGTATGCAAATTTACAGCGCATTGGATCTAATGAAAGATACCGGCGCAGTAAAAATGCCGGATATTGAACGCAC
>JAIRUY010000191.1 GCA_031254175.1 Treponema sp. | reverse complement strand
TTCCCAATATCGATCCGATGAACCCAATGAAGCCAGCTTCCAGCATATAGGTAATAATTATTTGACTGTCGGTCATGCCCTGCGCACGCATCATGCCGGTCTCTTTTGTTCTTTCCAATATCGCCATTAGAATTGTGTTTGAGATCCCAAGAAAGGAAAGCAAAAACAGCATAAAAGCCAAAACCTGTGGTGCGCCTGTTTGCAGCGCTTCATAGCCCAGATATTCTTCCATGTGTTCCATCCATGTATGCACTGCAAGATTTTCAGGCAAAGGAAAGCCAAGACCGCGCTCAAGCGCAGAAGTGATTTCTTCATTGCTTTCGCTTGCTCCGGGAAGGCGTGTATCAGGAACATTCCTGTCCCTTATAACAAGTTCTGTTACCGCTCCCTGCAGCATCATGCCGGCTTCGTCCTGCAAAACATCAAGCGGAATATATGCAGTGTTGCCGTTTGGAAGCGGAGCCGGTGAATTGATTACCCCTGCAACAGTAACATCAAGCAGCTGATTCACATGGCGCACAGCTCCTGCATAACCTGCACGAACCATGGCATCAAGAACCAAATCAAGCTGCCTTTCTTCATCTTCCACAAGAAGATACGCGCCCAAAATATCCATATATTCATAGGCGGACTGCACAAGATGACGGTCTTCGCTGCGCAAAGCCGGCATTAGTTCGCCTTGCCACTTGTCAGAGCGGATCGTTTCTGGTACTGCCTTAATATCAATTACCGCGTTGATCCTTATATCGTTGCGGCCTGTTGCGGCGATCATATCCCAGTAACGGTCAAGTTCGGCTTTAGAAGCATTTCTCTTCAGCATCATCCTTTCATTGCCTGCTTCTCTTCTTTCCGGCGGCGAAAAAGGATCTCTGGAAAGCGGCGCTGCCTCATACAGCGAACGGATAAAATCCGCATCGGATGCAGTGTTCGCAGTATTGGCGATTAACTCTTCCATTTCCAGACGGTAAGGCCTTGTTGGAATTCCCACTTTAAGTTTTTCCGCAGCTACTGTCCCAAGCGCGATTTCCAGATTGCCGTTTTTTACGAAGCGCCCGAAATCAACGAAAGGCACATAACGCAGCGTCTTTGCTTCAGAATCCGGATCAACCGCGTGAATTAAAACAGGCGCGGAACCGGACGCTGAATACAACATGCCGGAAAAAACATAACGGGGAGCGCTGTTATATCCCTCGCGGTCAAGCGCGGCCTGATATTTTTCCCAGCCGGTAAAGTTTTCATAGCTTGGCATCTCGTCCTTTCTTTCAAAGTACAGTTTTGTTTGCAGCTTTGCCGCGCCAATCTCGTAGTTGACTATGTTTCTGCGCGACTCAATTGCCATGCCGCCAAGCCAGCTGTTCAGGAAAATGTAAACAGCAACGCTTACCATGATCGCCGCCGATGTAAGCAGAGTCTTTACCTTGTGACGGGCAAGATTGCGAAGGGCAATTTTCTTTAATTCCCATATTCCTAATAAAGTCATTATTACTCCTTTACTTCATCAGATTCGATTTGTCCGTCTCTGATTCGCACAAGGCGGCGGGCATAATCCATGACCATCTGATCATGGGTTGAAAAAATAAACGTTGTCCCTTCTGCTTTGTTTAACGCAAGCATAAGTTCGAGAATTTCCCGTCCTATGGTAGAGTCAAGATTCGCTGTGGGTTCGTCCGCCAAAATAATAGCAGGCTTTTTTATCAGCGCACGGGCGATAGCGACTCTCTGCTGCTGACCGCCTGACATTTCCTTTGGACGGCGTTTTGCCATACCGTCAAGACCGACATCAGCCAGCGCTTTTGCGGTTCTTTCTTTTATTTCCTTTTTTGGAACACCAAGCAGTGTCAGAGGAAACGAGATGTTTTCCTCCACAGAAAGCACAGGGATCAAATTGTATGCCTGAAAAATAAAACCGATGCTTTGCCGTCTCAAAAGAGCCAGTTGATGACGAGACATGTTTGCAATATCTTTTCCGCCGATAAAAATATTTCCGCCGGTTAAAGTATCAAGACAGCCGGCAAGGTGCAGAAATGTTGATTTCCCACTTCCCGAAGGCCCGGCAATGGCGGCAAACTCACCGCCCTGAAACTCAAGGTTTACCCCTCTTAAAGCATGAACCGTCTGACCGTTAAGACCATAGTCCTTGATTAAGTTTACTGATTTTACTACTGTCATTTGTTTTCTCCTTTCTGTTTTTTCAGTTCATTCAGAGCCGTAAGGCCAAATATATCTTTTGTTTTTAATTCTTCAGTTATTGTATTGGGAACAAGCATCATGGAGTTCCCTGCCTTAAGCCCTTCATTTAATATGGTAAGAATTTTTAGCTTCATAGCGCCTTCGTTCTTTGCATAAATCGAAATGGCTTCTTCCAGTTTTTTTGCAATTTCAATTTCCGCTTCCGCAAGAAGTATGCGTCCCATCTTTTCCCGTTCCGCCTGCGCCTTCCGTGAAAGCGAATCCTGCAGAGCTTCAGGAAGCTGAATATCCGTAATCTCAATATGCAGAACAGTAATTCCCCATTCAGTTGTTTTCCTGTCTACTTCTTCCTGAATCTGCTTTTCGATAATATCGCTGCGCTCAAGGAAGGTTGAAAGATCGTGGCTGGAAATGGAATTGCGCAAGGCTGTTTTGGAAGATAAAAGTACCGCATCGACATAATTTTCAACTTCAAGCACCGCTTTCTGCGGATCCCACACAAGCCAGAAACAAATTGCGTCCACGTCAACAGTCACAGAATCGCCGGTTAAGGTTTTTTGCGTGGAAAAGTCCGACACGCGAATGCGCATATCTACAATCTGCGCAATCCTGTCAGCAACAGGAAGAAGAAAGAAAAGCCCCGGCCCTCTTATCCTGCGGAATTTTCCGAAGCGCAGAACAATAGCGCGTTCCCATTCATCGGTCTTGCGTATATAAAAAACAAGTATCAAAACAACTGTAAAAACAGCGATACCTGTCCGCATATCCGCTAATTCTCCTAACGTACCCGGGACAGCATAAATGAACATAATCACTGCCGCTGTTATTATCAAAATAATAAGCCTCAGCAGAAAAAGCGAATAATCCGGCTTTATCTTCGTTGAAGTATTCTTCACCATGGTTTGCGGACTCAAAAAATTCATTTATCTATCCTCCTTTTTATATGACTCAATCAATTTAACAAGTTCCCTGCCTTCAACTCCAAGATCTTTCATTTCCTGCAAAAACCGGCTTATGACTTCACGAATCTTTCTGTTCAGACTGTCGTCTTCCATCACCGGTTTTTTGTCGGAGATGTAGGTTCCGCTCCCTACCTGTGTTTCCAAAATCCCTCTGATTTCCATTTCTCCATAGGCCTTGGCTATGGTATTTGGATTGGTTTTTAAGTCAACAGCCAGAGAGCGTATTGTCGGCAGCCTGTCGCCAGGTTTCATCCTTCCGGACAAAATGGCGTATTCAATCTGCTGGATTATCTGCCTGTAAATCGGCGCTCCGTTATCTGAGTCCAGCGTAAAGTTGATAACCTCGCCATGAAGAGCGGATTTTGCTGTCTTGTCCCCTGTCTTTGAAATTGTGCTATTCATCTAGTACAACTATAAATGTACTAGTACAATATGTCAAGAGAATTTTTTATTTTTTCAAAAATTTTTTAAAGCTATTTTCGAAACTAACCGAGTTTTGGAAACGGCTCAATTAAACCCCTCAGCACGAATAAAAGGTATAATACCGCAGGGCAAACGCGGCCTAACTCCGTTCGTCAATAAGCATTACAAGAGAAGAGTACTCTGTCAGCCGGGAATCGCCTGTTATAAGGCGCATGGGGCAGGAAATTGCCTGAGCCAGCAGCATATGGTCAAACGGGTCTTTATGTAATTTTGGCAGCTCAAAATACGCATTGAGATAATCGCTTGAAATTGGCAGTTCAAGAAAGCCGGCTTCTTTCGCCGAAAACCTGAGTTTTTTCAGATTGACATCAAGTTTATTTGCCCGTACTTTTATTAAAATTTCCCACCATGAAGCAGTACTGATAAAAACCTGGGATTCTTCTGAAAGCAGTAAAGGTTTTATCTGGTTAATCTTTGGGTTATCTTCCGCAAGCCATAGAACTATATTTGTGTCCAAAAGAAGCTGCATCATTTTTTCTCGAATTCCTCCAAGCCTTCCATGCTGTAAAATGACTCAATGATGTCATCGGGAAGATGACCGTTCAAGCCTTCGGAATATTTTATCTGCCCTTTCATACAGCCAATAAATTTTTGCCTTTTTTCCGCGTTTAGTTTTTTTTGATTTACTGCCATAAGTATTACCTCCGGTCTGCCATAAGAACCTATGTAAATTGCCTCCCCCGCCGCTGCTCGTTTGACCAGTTTTGAAAAGTTGGTCTTGGCATCATGAATTGAGACTGTGTCTCTTTTGTATTCCGCCTCTTGTTCTTTTATGAAAAATTCTTTGGTTTTGGATTTATATTCCATAATAATAGTTTAGTCCGGGCTGGACTAATTTGTCAAGAGGTTTTACAAAATTTTTGAATGTCTCTTGACATAATTTTGATTTTTTTGTAGCTTTAAATTCCCGTTACAAAAGATTAAGAAAAAGATGTATTCAAGGTAAGAAAGGTTATTGATATGAAGACAGTATTTGCAAAGCCTGCGTCAGTGGAACGAAAATGGTATATTATTGACGCTGAAGGCAAGGTTCTGGGCAGAGTAGCCGCAAAGGTTGCGGCTATCGTCCGGGGAAAAAACAAGGCGATTTTTGTTCCCCATCAGGAAATTGGAGATTTTGTTGTAGTTATTAACGCGGATAAAATAGTGGTAACCGGCAGAAAAGCCCAGCAGAAGATGTATCACCGTCACACAGGTTATGTCGGGGGGCTGAAATCCAATAATTTCGAAAAAGTAATTGAACGGCATCCGACAATGCCGCTGGAACTTGCCATTAAGGGAATGCTCCCAAAGGGGCCCCTTGGAAGAAAATTGGCAAAAAACGCCAAAATTTATGCCGGAACCAGCCATCCGCACAGCAGCCAAAAACCGGCTCCTGTCGAAGCATAAGAGGAATTAGAATATGATTAAAAATCTTGGAATAGGTACAGGAAGAAGAAAAACATCCGTAGCGCGTGTTTATGTCAGGGACGGAAGCGGAAAAATCGTCGTAAACGGCAAGGAATTAAACGCTTATTTTGCCCTGGGAGAACACATACAAATGGTTCGCCAGCCCTTGATGGTCACATCAAGCGAAAACAAGTATGACGTGCTGATCAATGTTTACGGCGGAGG
>JAIRUY010000018.1 GCA_031254175.1 Treponema sp. | reverse complement strand
CATCAAGCGTAAAGTTTTCCTTCTCCATTTTTTTCTGGAGTTCCAGCGCTTCTTTCTGATCGATTACTTCCTGCGCTTTTTCTACAAGGCTGACAACATCGCCCATGCCAAGAATACGTCCCGCAATGCGATTGGGATGAAATGGCTCAAAGTCTTCCGGTTTTTCACCCGTGCCTGTAAACTTTATCGGCTTGCCGGTAACTGTTTTAAGCGAGAGTGCCGCGCCGCCGCGTGTATCGGAATCAAACTTTGTAAGAACAACACCTGTAAGTCCTATTTTTTCATCGAATGTTTTTGCAATGTCGGCGGCAGTCTGCCCTGTCATTGAATCGGCGACAAGCAGCATTTCATCAGGGTTCGCTGCGTTTTTAAGACGGGAAAGTTCCTCCATCATCACTTCATCAATTTGCAGCCGTCCTGTTGTGTCTATGATCATGGTGTCAATCATGTTCAGCTTTGCCCATGCGAGAGCATTTTGATATACTTTGACGCTGTCTTTTGCGCCGTCTTCACGGTGGACAGGAATGCCAATCTGTCCGCCGAGAACGGCAAGCTGTTCCATTGCCGCAGGACGCACAAGATCGCAGGCAACAAGCATGGGCTTTCGGCCTTCTTTTTTAAGGCGCAGCGCCAGTTTTGCCGCGCTTGTAGTTTTTCCCGAACCTTGAAGTCCAAGCATTAGTATCTTGGAGATTACATCAGGCCCTCGCAGTTTTAAGGCGCGGCTTGCCGGGTCTGCCTCTCCAAGAAAAGAGACAAGTTTGTCGTGAACGATTTTTATAAATTGCTGTCCCGGCTCAACAGAGCGGAGGACTTTTTCGCCTTTCGCTTCTTCAATGGTGGAATTGACAAACCTTCTGACTACGCGCAGATTTACATCCGCTTCCAGAAGCGCCATCTTGATTGCTTCTACGGCATCTTCGATGTTTTTCTCTGAAATTGCTGACTTCCCTGTTACAAACCGAAGAGCGTCTGATATTTTGCCGGATAATTTTTCAAGCATTACTTTAAACCTTCAAACAGTTTTTGTACAAATTCATAAGGATCAATCTCGCGGTTAAGAATTTGGCTCATCCCAAAAGAAACAGGAATTTTTAATTTGTGTTTCTCCGCAAGGATTCTGATATATTTTGCGGCGGCTACACCTTCCGGCAGATAACCCACTTCGCCGATTCGCGCAAGAAGATCGTCAATGTTTTTATATGGATTCAAAATGTTTTTTTCTATTATCTCCCTGCCAAAACGCCTGTTTCTGCCAAGAACTGAACGGCATGTAACGTCCAGATCTCCTATACCCGCAATTGAAGTAAACGTTTCGGGATGGGTAGCGCCCAGCGCCTTTCCCAGAAGCTGTATTTCATTCAGGCCGGCAGCAAGCAGAAGAGATTCTGTTCCGTCTCCGAACATACTTGTGCCTCCCAGTGATTTAATGGCGTCTAACATTCCAAACGCGATGGCTATAACGTTTTTTGCCGCCGCCGCCGCCTGTACTCCGCGGACATCAAATGACGAATACACAAAAAGACTGGGAGTTTTTAACAAATCCCTGAAACGAATGGAATTTTTCGCGTTTTCGCATGCGGCTATCAATCCTGTTATTTTTCCGCAGGCTACTTCTTCCGCATGACTGGGACCGGAAATATAAACAATTGACTTATGATAAAAACCGGGCATGTAATCTTCCATGGTTTCCACGATTAAACGAGGGCCGTTTTCAGAAGGCAGAAATCCTTTGGTTATTACGGCGGCGATAGTTTTGCCGTCCCGGATTGAATTAACAACAAGAGATTTTTTAACGGTATCCAGCAGGAACATTGAAGGAACCGCATAAATCAAAAATTGCCTTCCTTCGGCAGCTTCTTCAATGTCAGATGTCGCTGTTATTGTTTCCGGCAGTTTGATATCCGGCAAAAATATGGAATTCTGCTGCCGTTGGTTGATGTTGTCCCTTGTTTCTTCTTCAAAACTCCAAATGACAACATCATTTCCTTTTTCGGCAATTATTTTTGCGATTGCTGTTCCCCATGCGCCCGCCCCTAAAATTGCAATTTTGGCTTTCATACCTTATTATGTCCCAAATTTTTTATAAAGGAAAGATATAGCAGCGTCAAAAGAATCACAGTCACCACTTGCATGGGTGTTTATGCCGTGTTAATCTTATAATGTGAAGAATTTCGCCAAACTCGTGCTTCTTTTTTGCCTTAGTTTTCTCTTCATTTTTCTGTTGGCGGCAACGCTGAGGTTTCTGGCTCTTAAGGTTGATTGGGCGAAAAATTTGCCGCCTAAACCCGAGACTACTCTTACCTTGATTATTGCCGCCGCCCATTGGGCCTTATCACTGACGTTATTCTCATGCATACTTTTTTCTCTAAGTTATGCCGCAAGAAGAAATTATTCGTCGTTAATGACAGTTGTTTCCATAATGAGTCTGGCGTTTGTTTTTTGTTTTTCTGTATCCACTGCTTTGGATTATTGGAAAGCTGTTCCTCCCGCGCAGAGTACCGGTATTATGATGGGCAGTAACGGCTTGATTCTTTACAATGCGCATGGCAGAAACGAAACAGCAGTTGTATTGCTGAAGGGAACAAGTGAGCCGCTTGGTCCGCGGGTTACTGCGATACCCGGGCAGCCAATGGCTTTTCTGGAAGCCGCAAGAAGCGGCGGGACACCAGAGCTTCCGCCTGTTGCTTTTGGTGATGATACCCCTTGGTTTCTGGAGAGCCTTTCAATAGATATCAGATTAAATGCCGAGATGATTAAAACAAAATTTAATGAAGGGTTTGGTTCATTTCTTATTTATGCCGGTTCGTTGATTTTCCTGTTGTGTTCATTGGGTCATGCAATAAAATTCAGCGCATGGCCGCTTCCCAATCTGTTCCTTGGGATTCTTGCTTTCTGCGGCGTTCTTTCGCTGGAAACTTTTTTAAATTCTCCGGAAATGCTGGAGATTTTGGATTCTTATCTGAAAGGCAGAATACCTGTTGCTGCCGCGCTTCCGCTTCTTTTCTTTGGTTTTGGCTTGCTTTTGCATTTGTATTCCATTTTGACTTTTGCCGCAAAAAGGCGTGAAAGCTATGACTGATAAAAAAAATAAAATACGCACTCCCTATTCAATATTTTTTGTGTATGTGTTTTTCATGGGAGCGCTGATAATGATTTTCCGGTTTATTTTTCCGGGAGCAGAAGTGCCGTTGTCAATTTATTCCCGTGACTGGAAACTTATTCAGGGTTTGCTGGAATTTTTTAAATTTTTCCCGGCGCTGGCTTTTTCTGCGCTTATAATTCCGTTTGGTTTTGTTGCCGAAGAAGAAAACCTCCCGAGTTTTTCAGATATATTTTTTAAACGTCTGCTTGTTTCTGTAATAACCGCTATTTGCGCCGCGGTTATATATGGAATAATTTTCTTTCTGGCTATGCCTGTGGCAAAAAGCAGTGAAGAAAATATGCGTTATAAAGGCGAAGTTTTTAAACTCGCAAAAAAGCACGCGCTGGATCGCAGAGATGCCGGAGAGTGGCAGGAAGCGGCTCAATTTTTGGCTGTCTGTGATGTTATTTGGCTTAACAGTCCTGAATTGACAAGTCTAAAAGCGGAAGTTGATATTAATGTGCAAAGAATAAAAGCCCAAGAAAGCAGGGAAGTGTCACAAGTCCGTGCGTCATTTGACAGAGATTGGCGGAGCGCTGAATTGACTGCGTTATCCGGCGGACAGCAGCCGGTGAATTCAACACAGGCCATTGCCATGGGCACGACAGCGTTTAATGAAAAGCGCTATTTTGACGCTCACTGGCTTGCGACACTTGGAACGCGTCTTGCCATAAGCGGCAGTCCCGAAGCGGCCAATGCCGCGCGGCTTGCAAGTGAAGCATGGAATATGATTGCTGCCCAGAGACCGAATCAAAGGGAAGAGCATTTTTATGAAATTTATAA
>JAIRUY010000154.1 GCA_031254175.1 Treponema sp. | reverse complement strand
GGAAAAAAACATCATTTTTCAAGCTCTGTCCCTATTCAGAGAGAAAACCGGTTTTAAACAAGGATTTAAAATAACAACAGAAAAACGCATCCCCATGGGCGGCGGTCTTGGCGGCGGCTCTTCCAATGCTGCCGCAACCATTTTAGCATTAAACAGACAGGCCGGTTTTCCGTTAAGCCGGGAAGAGCTGTTGGGCATGGCATCCGCCCTTGGCAGCGATGTACCTTTTTTTGTTTATGAAACAGGCGCCGCTTGGGTAACCGGCCGCGGTGAACACATCAGGCCTGTAAAGGTTCCCGATTTGTTTTTTGTCCTTGTTAACCCGGGTTTTTCAAGCGATACCGCCCGGGCCTTCAAATTACTGGATGAATACCCTGAAAACTATCGTTTGGGGGACAGAGCAAGAAAAGTTAATCTTTTTTCTGCGTCCGGGCATTTTTACGGGATAAACTTCGAGTCTTTTCATAACGATTTTCTGCCTGTTTTTAATGAGCCGGAAAAATCAGTTTATAACAGCATTATTTCCCAACTGTACGAACTGGGAGCTGATTTTGCAAATCTTTCAGGCGCAGGATCTACGTGTTTCGGTGTCTTTAGTAAAAGAGAACAGGCGGAAAAAGCGTCCGAAAATCTGCATGATAAATGGAGTTTTGTGAAGTGTTGTAAAATTAAATCTGATTTTTAACAGGGCAGCTTGTTTTACGGCTCTGCATATATTTTTTAAAACCTTCTTTAGAGAGCATATTGTACTACATAGTATATATTTTTTTAAGAAATTTATTAAAATATTATTATTTAAGAAAAACTCCTTGATTTCCTTGTTTTCTGGTATTATAATGCCTATAAGGTGGTTGTCTTTGAAAGAAGGCTAGCATTTATTTTGTCAGAACTTCGAAGGCAAGGAGAGAAAAATGGAAATTACTGATATCAGGGTTCGCAAGGTGACAGGCGGCGGCAAGCCGAAAGCCTATGTAACGGTAACATTTGACGATTGCTTTGTAGTCCACAATATAAAGATTATTGAAGGCAAGACAGGAGTCTTTATAGCTATGCCAAGCCGAAAGACACGGGCAGGAGAATACAAAGATGTTGCCCATCCAATACATCCTGAATTTCGCGCGGAACTTCAAAAACGCATTCTCGAAAAATATGATTCGGGTGATGTACAGGAAGCTTCGGCTGACGATCAAGATGTCTAGTAGAGTTGTTCGGAAACTGCAAATCTAAGATACATTGTTTAAAGTCAAATTTTAGGCGTATATTTCCGCAATTGCCATTGATTCGATTTTATGATTTGTGATAAGCTTATATAAAATTAAGACGATGGGACGTCGGCAAGCGGTAAGCCACCGGCCTTTGGAGCCGGTATCCACAGGTTCGAATCCTGTCGTCCCAGAAGGGAACCCTCAACGATGCCCGTATTTTGCAACGGAGTTTCCTGCGCAGGGCTGAGTTTCCAGAGCAAATCCCGCAATTTTTTTAATGAGGTTTTATAATGAGCAAGGTAGTATTTAAAGCAAAAAATCGTCAGAAATCAGGTTCTGCTGAATCTCGCAGAATAAGACGCGGCGGCCGGATTCCTGCGGTAATTTACGGCAGGGCGGGCAAGGCAGTATCAATTGATTTGGATGCTTCCGAATTTGTAAAAGGGACAAAGATTATCTCCGAAAGTACCATTGTTAAAGTCGAAACAGAAGATAAATCCTATGATGCCTTTGTAAAAGATACCCAAAGAAATATTATTGACGGTAATATTCTCCACATAGATTTTTATGAAGTAGAAAGCGGTGTTTCTTTAAGAGCCAGAGTCTCTATTATTCTGCAGGGAAACCCCGTCGGCGTTCGGGAAGGCGGTATGCTGGAAACTCCGTTGCATGAAATCGAAGTTGAATGTCTTCCAAAAGATCTGCCTGAACGCATTAATATTGATATTTCCGACCTGAAGGTCAATAATTCCATCCATGTCAGGGATATTCCGCTTGCCGAAGGCGTTAAACTTCTTTCCAATCCGGATCTGGTTGTTGCGCTGGTCAAGTTTGCAAAAGCTGAGGCCGCCGTTGTTACCGAAGAAGCTCCCGCTGCCGCTCCTGCT
Source organism: Treponema sp. (assembly GCA_031254175.1). Classification (GTDB taxonomy): domain Bacteria; phylum Spirochaetota; class Spirochaetia; order Treponematales; family Breznakiellaceae; genus WQXQ01. The sequence goes on along the minus strand of JAIRUY010000154.1, from coordinate 1,016 downwards.
GCTGCCGGCGCTGCTCCTGCCGCCGCCGATAAAAAGGCTGCTCCTGCTGCGGACAAGAAATAGGATTGTGTCAGATTATCACGGTATTTGTTTATGAATACTGTTGATTTTGAAAAACAAACCGCTTCAGCATTAAAAGACTGTCCTGCGGGAACTACTTTTCTTGCCGCTGTTTCCGGCGGTGCGGATTCAATGGCAATGCTAACAGCCCTGTCCACCGTTGTTAACAAGGAGCAGATTTTTTGTCTGCATGTTGAACATGGTCTGCGTCCGGAAGAAGAAAGCTCAGGTGATGCGGAGTTTGTCCGTCATTATTGCAAAAAATCTGGGATTCGCTGCTGTATTGTGTCCATACCACGGGGAAAAATTGTTTCTTTCGCTCAGCGTAAGGGAACCGGTGTTGAAGCAGCTGCCAGATTATTCAGGCACAGGGCGCTTCTTAAAGAAGCCCTGCGGCAGGGAAACAATACCCGGATTTTAATTGCGCATACAAAGGACGATGCGCTTGAACTTGCTCTTATGCGTATTCTGCGAGGCGCAGGATCGCCGGGGCTTGCCGCAATGCCGGTAAAAAAAGGGCGGATAATAAGGCCGCTGCTTTCCATAAGCCGCGCCGATGTTATTGATTATCTGTCAGAAAAAAAAATCTCATGGCGGGAAGACTCTACAAATACGGATGTGGTTTTTCTGCGCAACAGGATACGGCAGCAGCTTGTTCCGGTGTTAAACGACTCTTTTCCGTCATGGAAAAAAGGTCTTGCCTGCATGGGAGAAACTCAACTTTTAACAGCGGCTTTTCTGGTTAAAGAAGCGCAGACTCGCGTTTGCTGGAAAACGCGGAAAAGCAGTGCGCAAAAAACAGAAAGATTTCCGGTTCTTTTTACTGATGCCGGTAATTTTTTTTCTCAGCCTCAAATAATCAGGGAAGAGGCATTGTTTCAGGGCATAGACAGTTATTCTAAAGCGCTCATGCAGAAACACAGGGGAAAAAAGCATGATTCTGTAAAACGTTCTGC
>JAIRUY010000149.1 GCA_031254175.1 Treponema sp. | reverse complement strand
GAAAACAGTTGTATTTTTTTTGTTGATGATGATCCAATAAGCCTGAATACAGGAAAAATAGTTTTACAGAAAAAATATACTGTAGTTACTATGCCATCCGGCAGCAACCTTTTGTCAATGCTGGAAAAAGCCACGCCTGACCTGATATTGCTTGATGTTGAGATGCCCGGCATGAGCGGCTATGACACCATAAAACAAATAAAAGCAAATCCACAGACTGCGGAAATCCCCGTAATTTTTCTGACTGCGAAAAGCGAACCGGAAAACGAGCTTTTAGGGCTTTCACTCGGCGCACTTGATTATATAAGCAAACCATTTTCTCCGCCGCTTTTACGCAAACGGATCGAGCTGCATTTGCTGGTGCAATCGCAAAAGAACGAACTGCGCGCCTTTAATGAAAACCTCAGCGCAATGGTTGAGGAACGGACAAATGACATAAGCACATTGCAAAACGCGATTATTCTGTGGGCAGCCGAAATGGTTGAGTTCCGGGACGAGGAAACCGGCCAGCATGCAGAGCGCGTTCAGCAATACCTGAAACTGCTGCTTGGCGCAATGGAGCAGCATGAACTTTTCGCGCCTGAGCTTGCGTCATGGGACATTGAAGCGTTCCTGAAATCGGCTCCCCTGCATGATGTCGGTAAAATAAAAATTCTCGATGAAATTCTGTTGAAAAAAGCACGGCTAACCGACAACGAATTTACCGATATGAAACTCCATGCGCTGTACGGGAAAATGCTGTTTGAAAGCCTGCAGGAAAAAGTTCCCAACCAAACCTTTCTGGATTATGCAAAAACACTTGCGTATTGCCATCATGAAAGATGGGACGGAACCGGTTATCCGGAGGGGTTGAAAGGATCGGATATTCCGCTGCAGGCGCGTATGATGGCACTTGCCGACGTGTATGATGCGCTGGTTTCGGAACGCCCGTACAAAGAAGCTTTTGTACATGAAGAAGCCATGCGTATTATCCAGGAAGGCCGCGGCACCCAGTTTGATCCTGATTTGACGGATATATTTTTTACACTGTCAGATAAAATTCAGGAAATAAGCAAAGCAGGTTTACTGTAAAAACCGGTAACCGGCGCCCCAGACAGTTTGTATGTGTACGGGATCCGAAGGGTTTTTTTCAATTTTTTCCCGCAGCCGGTTAATATGCACAGCGACGGTTTTGAGATCCCCGTACATATCTTCACCCCAGATTTTGTCGTAGATTTTTTCTTTGCTGAAAACCATCTCCGGGTTGGAGGCAAGAAAAGATAAAAGCTCATATTCTTTATGGGTAAGCGTTACCTCAATTTCATTGACAAAAACCTGGTGAGTTCCATTATTTATTCTTAACCAGCCAAAATCCACTTCGTCAGGTTTTTGAGCCTGGCCGGAATTACGGGTAAGCCGCACATAGCGGGCAATGTGGGACTTAACCCGCGCAACAAGCTCGGTCGGGGAAAAGGGTTTTACGACATAATCGTCCGCTCCAAAACCCAGGCCCCGTATTTTTTCATTGTCTTCCATCCGGGCGGTAACCATCAAAATCGGTATGTCAATTTTGTCCCGTATCTCACGGCAGATCGCCATACCGTCTCTCCCCGGCAGCATAAGGTCAAGAAGAATGAGGGCAAAGCCGCCGGCCAGAGCCTGTTTTTGCCCTTCCATGCCGTCATGGCAAATAACAACTTCAAAGCCGTTGATTTCCAGAAAATCCTTTTCAATAGCGGCAATTTCCCTGTCGTCTTCTATGATCAAAATTTTCGGTTTTGTTTCGGGCATTATGGCGCTTCTCCTTTGAGCACTGGCATCTGCATTACGATGGCAAGGCCGCCTGAAGCAGACGCTTCCGCGTGGATGCTGCCGCCCATGCGTTCAATAATTTTTGCGCATATTGCAAGCCCAAGCCCCGACCCCAATGTGCTGCGGGATGGGTCGGTACGGTAAAACACATCGAACAGATTCGGCAGCATATCCGCCGGTACGCCCGGACCGTTATCCGCCAGGCGCAGGAAGACGGAATCCTGTACAACCGCGGCGCTTATTTCCATTTGACCATGTTCCTGTGCTTTGTACCTTACGCTGTTTTCCAGGATGTTGATAATCACATTGCGCAGCATGAGTACATCGGCGGAAACAATGGCATTCTCCGGCATACCGGCAAATTGAATGGCAAGACCGCGGGCAGCGTATTCGGAGAGTGAGTCTTCTATCATATCAGAGACAGCAAGGGATATATCCACCGGCCGCAGAGGAAGGGGGTATTCGTCCATGTCCAATTTGGAAAAAAGGAACAACTGTTCAATGATATGCTCCATATCAGCGGTCTTGTTTTTGATAATGGCAAGATATTTTTTCTGCATTTCCGCAGTAGACGCGACTCCGGTTTCCAGCCCTTCAATATACCCCTTGATTGATGTTAAAGGAGTGCGCAGGTCGTGGGATATGCCCGCGATAAGCTCCCTTCGGTTTGCCTCGTCTTTTTTTTGCTGCGAGGTAGATATTTCCAGCTGAGCCGCCATTTCATTAAAGGCTTCGCAGACAGGAGTGAATTCATCATTGCCATTATATGCAATACGGAATGCAAAATTATTGTCATGTATCTGGCGTACTCCTTCGTTAAGCGGTTCCAGCGGTTGTACAATGCGTTTTGTCATGCGGTATGTTAATACATTGTTAATAACGCTGATCAATACAATGAAAAGGGCAAAAGTCAAAAACCATATTGTCCTTTGAAGATCATGGCCTATAGAATCTGATAACCTTTCCATCGCATTAGCATCACGCGGCCTCGGTCCGAACATCAAGGCTCTCACAATAAAACCGGCAATTCCAAATGCAAAAAACGATATAAAAACAATGCGGATATTGGAAAAAAAGAGGCGGCGTTTTATGGTCATATTTTCTGCTGCGCCACGCGGATTCTTTCCGCTTCTTTGTATTTATAGTTGTCCCAGAATTTTCCGTATTCCGCAACAATCATGGGCGGTATTGACAGGCCGATCGCGAGCAGCCAGTGCAGGCCGTCCATGGCGGTGAATCCCAGATTATCCCTCAATACCGGTATAGCAGCCAGTCCTGCGAGTACAAGGAACAAGATGCCTGCGCTTACCGGCAGTTGAGGATTGTCTTTCAACGTGCGTTTGAAAACGGAAACCCTGCTTCTGACAACAAAAATGTGCAGTATCGAAGACCAGCCCAATACCAAAAACGCCATTGTCTGTCCAAGTTTATGTGACGGCAGCATCGCGCCGGATATCTCAACGAATTTCCCGACGTAGAAAGCCGCCAGTACCACGGTGCTGCACATAATGGTCTGTTGAATAATAACTTCCAAAAGACCGCCGGCAAAAAAGCTTTCTTCGCGGTCTATGGGTTTTCTTGCCATAAT
>JAIRUY010000115.1 GCA_031254175.1 Treponema sp. | reverse complement strand
ATAAGAACGTGTCATTTCTATATACGGTCTTTCGTTTAACAGCGGGACTTCAATCTCAGTTACAGTACCTGACGGCGCAAGAGGAGAAGCGATGAGTAATGAGGAAAGATACTGGCTGGTATGGCAGGACAGACTTACCCTGCCGCCTTTCCATGGACCTTTGATTGTTATAGGTACGCAGCCTTTTCTGCTGACACATTGAATTCCAAGTCCGGTTAACGATTCAAGAAGAGGGGCGGCTGTGCGTCTTTGAATTTGCTCATCACCGGTAAAAATTACAGGAGCCAGCTGAAGCCCGGCAGCCGCAAGCGCGAAGAAAAGAGTTGTTCCCGAATTGCCTGCATCAATCTGAACGTTTGGAATAACAGCCTTCTGCTTAAATCCGTTGTTGCCTCTGATTTCCCATTTAACGAGTTTTTCGCCCTTTTCATTTGGAAGATTGGGATTTTTTCCCTCGTTGTCAACAGCGCGGCATTCGGCAATTTCCGCGCCAAAAGCCCTGCACGCAGAAACACAGGACCGGGTATCAAGAGAATCAAGCGGGTTAAAAATTTCTGAAACTCCGTCTGCAAGAGAAGCAATGAACAACTGCCTTATCGAATGTGATTTTGACGCAGGCACTCTTACCACTCCGCTGAAACGGCGCGGAATTATGCGAACATATTCGTTACCGGACGACTCACTTTTCATTAAATTTTTCGTCCCATCGTTGCTGGATGGCGGTTATTGTTGCCTGTGCCGTACGGTTGCTTCTGAAAAAAAACCGGAGCTCTTCCCAAAAAATATTTTCATATTCTTTAGCAGCGGGCATTCTTGAAAAGCCCTGAACAACCCGTGAAGCTTCAAAAATGTCCCATGCTTTGGAATAAAAAGTATCGTTTCTTGCATAATCGCCGGGAACAATATTTGAAACCCCGCCCGGAACCGCCTTGAATACTTCACAAAAAAGTCCTGCTTTTTCGGCCAGAAACAAAAGAAAGCGCCATGCTTCGTCAGGGTTAGCACATTTTGTGTTAATTCCGGCATATATACCGGAAAGATTTACGCTGTATTTCCCTGCCGGGCTGTAGCTGTTGCCTGCAAGGGGGATTGTTGTTATGCCAAATGCTTTGTCTCCCATTTTTTCTCTGAGAAACGGAATTGCTCTGGAGGAAGCAACCATCATGGCTGTTTTTCCGCGGGAAAACTCTTCCAGCCTTTGCTCTCCTGTCATCTCAAAAATTCCATGCGCCAATACTTTTTCGTTGTAAAGACTGCAAAGAAAGGAGATGTCATCCGCCATGTTGACGGTGTTCAGGATAGGTCTGTTTCCTTCTGCCCAGAAATCACCGCCGGATGCCCATATCCAGGAAAAAACATCCCTGGACAAGGCCTGCCTGTCTCTTGGATTTAAACTGATTGCTGTACCTGATACATTGGCAAGAGCTTCATTATTGGAAACAGTTCTTGCGTAGTTAAGAAATTCTTCCCTTGTTTTTGGAGGGCGGTCAAATCCGGCGGCTGCGAGAACATCAATATTATAAAAAAGCAGATCCATAAAAGAAACCAAAGGGATCGCCAGTTGTTCCATAGCTTTAATATCCCCGGCTTCATAATTTGTGTAACGATTTAATTTTATCAGCGAATTCATGGCGGCGAGAACGCTGAAGTCACCTTCCTCAAAAATGAAAATATCAGGCTCGTCATTTTCATCTGCGGCGCTTAACAGCCGAATTCGCAATTCGGGATTTTGTTCCCTGAACTCCTGCAAAAGCGCTTCTGTCATATCTTTGCCGAACAATTTTTCGATTTGCGGAGATATGAATAAATTAATCCTTTTCCTTTCAGTATCGAATTTTAAGAGAAGGTTAATAATGATGGGACTGGAAACAAGGACAAACAGACCAAGAATTAAAAATATGTCTATTCGTATTGAGTCCTGTATCGACTTTTTTATGTTTTTGCAGTAAACAGTTATAATGCTTAATTTTTCCCGAAGGCTCATTTATACATTCTCCAACAAATTCCGTACAAGTATTATAGCTTATCGGCAAAAAGATATGGAAGATGCTCCGGAAGGCAAATTTACCGTAGATTTTACCAGAAAACAGAATTTCCCTTTTGAAATCAAATCAGAGACTTCATACGATTCATGGCTGGCCAGAAATACCAAAGACGGCGAAAAGACCGCGGGCAAAGCGGGTTCACTTGTGCTGGGACTGAAAAAATCAAACTGCATTGCCTGGGTTGATATTCCGCATCGTGACTACGAAGATCACGTTATAGAAGCAAAAATCCGCATTGACAGTCTTGGCGGCTATGCGGCAACAGGTGTCATGTTCCGTATCGCAGATCAGGACTCTTATTATCTGGCGCTTGTTTCCAGCAAGGGGTATTTCCGCCTTGATGTTGTAAAAGAAAACGCTCCGAAAACTTTGATCGCATGGACTGACTTTTTCGGTTTTGACGGAACCAACATAAATCTGAAAATCATCACTTACGGTACTTATTTAATTTTTCTTGTCAATGAAAAATGGGTTGGAGAGGTAGCTGACGATACCATAATGGCCGGCCGGCCGGGTTTTGCTTTGGCGTCATATTTAGAAGACGATGTAAATGCTGATGCTTCCGGTATGCCGGACAAAGAGAGAACTGATGAGTATATCTGCAAAGCATGGCTGGATTATTTCTCTGTGGATACCCGCGTCAGAACAATAGAAGACCAATACAAAAAATGGACCGATGATTCAAACATCAATGCGGAAGGCCGTTTGAGACTTGCCGAAACATTTGCGGTTATGGGAAAATATTTAAAAGCATTGGATCAAATTCAAAGAGCATGGAAACGCAGGGATGAAGTTATCCTCTCTTCTTCGGTTTCCGGCACAAAAGTC
>JAIRUY010000063.1 GCA_031254175.1 Treponema sp. | reverse complement strand
GGTTGATTTTTTTTAAGTGCGCGTATATACTTAACCGGTTATAAAAATTTTGTAGGAGGAATTTATGTCAGATCAGGAAAATCCAAAAGGGCTTGGCTTTGTAAAGCATTATCTTAATTTTATCGACAAGAATGTGTTGTTTAAAAAACCGATTAGTTGTCTTTATGCAATTGTCAGCCTGCTCATCCCTGTATATTTTTTAATTCAAATCATTCAGTTTGGAATTTTTGATTCAGGTTCAGCCCCATTAATTGTGGCAGCCGTTCTGTTTTTGCTTGTATTAATTTGCGCTGGATTTTTTGGCAGCTTGATTTGGTGGTTCCGCAGAATATCACGTGATGAAGGACCGGGATGGTATGTAAACTTCAGGCGTTTTATTCAGACATTAGGTGAATGGACAGCTACAGTTTTTGCCATTGTTGTCTTTTTCGGCGTTCTGATAATCATGATTATTGCCCGTGAAGAGTATTGGATGATTATGAGTATGCTTCCTCTTCCAATTCCGGCGCTTGAAGTAACAATTGCTCTTTCCGGCCCGGTTATCGGTTTTCTCATTATTGTTGTAACAAAAATCATTCTTTTCCTTCTTGATCCTTTTATCTGGCTGATAAAACAAATATGGTCTTTAATTGTACGTGTTGTTCAGTATTTTTACCGCTGCATTCTCAAAACATTTAGTGTCTTTGAAAAAGATGCTCCTGTCTGGATAGGTGTAAACTGGCTGATTGCCGTATTGGTTGTTACGGTCGGACTTGTTATTGGCATAAAATTTATCTCATTTCAGAATATGGCTATGTGTCTTGGAGCAGCCCTTGTTATTGCTTTAGGACTTGTCTACATGGGCTTCCTTGTAATCAAACGGAAAAGTTTTGAAGGCAAATAATAGAGTTATTGTCTGACAAGAAAAAAAGCCGTCCCTTGCGGGGCGGCTTTTTTATTTTAGGGATGCCCTTTATTCGTGCTGAGGGGTTTAGGACACAGTCCGTATCCTGACCCGCTACGCTGGATGGCTTCAGGGCGTTTAAAAAAGGTATTAAACCCCGAATGCAATTCCACGGGAGAAGCAACATACCCCGTCCCTTTAGGGCGGGGTTGTTGATTCAGTTCAATAACTCCTGCGCTTTTTTTACCAAACTGCCAACGTCAAGCCCAAAGCGGTCAACGAGATAATCTTGGGTTCCCACCTCGCCAAACTCGTCACGGATACCGATACGTGCAAACTTGCACCGCGCTCCGTTTTCCGCGAGGATTTCCGCCGTTGCGCCGCCGAGGCCGCCGGCGATTTGAGCGTTCTCGGCGCTGATGACAGCGCGGACTTTGCCGGCTTGCTCAAGAATTGCGTCTTTGTCGATGGGTTTGAGCGTAAGTACATCCAGAACACCCGCGCTTATGCCGGAGGCAGCAAGCGCTTCACACGCTTTTAAGGCCTGATTGACCATGAGACTGCCAAGCGCTATGAAGCAAATGTCTTTTCCTTCTTTTAATACTTTGGCTTTACCAAATTTGAAGGTTTCATTTTCAGGGTAGAGGCAGGGAACCGGTTTGCGCGGAATGCGCAGGTAGTGGCATCCGTATTCTTCGGCCATCAGGCGGACGAAAGCGGCGCAGGAGACAGGGTCTGACGGCTCAATAAAAGTAAGGCCCGGTACAACTCTCATCATTGCCGGTTCTTCGAAAGGCATATGTGTTCCGCCGTTAAATGCTGCGGTTACGCCGGGGTCTGTGCCGATCAGTTTTACGTTCAGCCTTGCATAATTGGCGGAAAGAAAAAATTGATCAAACACACGCCGTGATGAAAAACAGCCGAAGCTTGCCGCAAACGGAATTTTTCCAAGAGTGGAAAGCCCCGATGCCATACCGACCATATTTGCTTCAGCAATGCCGCAGTTGAAAAACCTGTCGGGATATACTTTTTTAAAGGCCGCTGTTCCGGTACAGCTCATCAGATCTGCTTCCAGCACGACAATATTTTTATTTTTTTCCGCCAGTTCCACAATTGTATCTACATAGGCGAGTCTCATTTCTTTTGTTTGTTCAGCCATGACTATTCTCCTTATCCTTAAACCAGCGCCGCAATGGCTTCTTTGGCTTTTTCCATGTCAAAAACCATGCTGTGATTTTTTTCCATGCCTTCTGCAAAATTGCATCCCTTTCCCTTGATTGTGTGCATCACTATCATGGAAGGTTTTTCTTTTTGGGCAAGAGCTTTTTCAATAACCGCATCCAGAGCGGCAATGTCGTGACCGTCTACTTCTTGGGTAAACCATCCGAACGCTGTCCATTTTGCGGCGACATCTCCAAGGTCGAGAATATCCTTTGTAAAGCCGTCAAGCTGCTGTTTGTTGTAATCGGTAAACGCTACCAAATTGGAGAGTTTTTGATAGCCTGCAAAAAGAGCGCCTTCCCAAATCTGGCCTTCATTTGATTCTCCGTCGCCAATTATTGTATAAACGGTTGAGGGTTTTTTATCCATTCGCAGTCCAAGAGCGATGCCGATTGCGGCGGAAAAGCCCTGACCAAGCGAACCGGTTGTCATGTCAATGCCCGGAGTTTTGTTGCGATCGCAGTGGCTGGGCAGGCTTGTTCCGCCCTTGTTCAGGGTATTCAGCCAATCCGTTGGGAAAAAGCCCTTAAGCGCAAGAGTTGCGTACACAGCAGGACCGGAGTGGCCCTTGGATACAACCAGCTGATCCCTGTCTTCCCATCGCGGTTTTTGCGGATCGATTTTCATCCGATGAAAATATAACAAGGCCAATAGATCTACACTGGACATTGAGCCTCCTATATGGCCTGTTCCCAGAGCCGCAATTTCTTCGATTGTTAATTTCCTGATTTCTTTTGCCTTGCCTTTTAGATAATCTTCTTTTTCTTTATCCATGAAATATTCTCCTTCTTAATTTTTATCTTATCTGAGCAAATCTATTGTAACATGTTGTCATATTTATGTGTGTGTCCGAGCATTATTTGCGCCAGATGATGATCCCCGGCTGTTATGCATGAACGAATACGGCTTGAACTGATTGGCAAAGAGCCTTCTAAAATTTCAGGCACTATTTCAACTGGTATATTATGTGAAGCAAAAAAGTTTTTGATATCTTCCGCGCCTGTATCCAATTTATGCCCGCAGCGGAATTTACTTCCGGCGGCAAAAAAACCAATGTTACCGCGTTTTAATAAAATCTCCAAAAACTCAATTCCGGCTATACGCCTGAACGATTCTGTAAAATCAACCGCCACAGTGATTTTTATTCCAATATTTTTAAATATTTCCAGTTTCTGCCGGAAAGACTGGATGTTGCCGCAGTTATTACTTTTGTAGTTTTCCCTGAAAGATATAACAACCGGTACATGGCTTGCATTGTGCGTAACAATCTGTTCCAAAAGAGTCTGATGTCCCCTGTGTACTCCGTCAAAAACACCGACTGTCATTGAAGTTTTTTTTCCATCAAGGGGCAGTCCGTTTTCAAAAAACTCAGGCCAGTTAATCTCCAGCATCAGAAGACTCCTTCTGTTCCTCCGGCGGGTTGCCTGCTGCGGCAATGTTCAGAAAGTGCTTCGCGTTTTTTGCATCACCGGCATTCAG
>JAIRUY010000055.1 GCA_031254175.1 Treponema sp. | reverse complement strand
ACGAAGATGACGAGGATGATTACGACGAAGATGAGGATGATTGGGACGACGACTACGAGTGATAACTGAGGCGCCTTAAAAAATTATTGTTTTAATGCAATGAATAGCCGCTAGTTGTTACTGGTTTTTCGCCATAATCTTTCAAGTTCATAGAATTCCCGGGCGTTCCTGTTCATCAGATGAATGATAACCCAGCCAAGATCGAGCAAACGCCACTCGTCATCTTCGTATTTACCGGCATTACGCAAGCTGCGCGATTTGCCCAGAATTTCTATTTCTTTCTCATGGCAGAAATCCTTAACATGACGTTCAAGACCGTCCATGTGTGTTTTGCTGGATACGGTAGCAATTATGAAAAAGTCAGTCCAGTTATTGATTCCGCGAAGATCCAGCAAAGAAACATCCAGTCCTTTATGCTCCCTTAAAAGACAGCACAACGCATCTGCCTGCCCAGAGATTTCGTTTTCATTCACCTGTAACAAATCTTCCATTAAAGTTCCTTCCAATCAGTAAAGTTATATCGGCCTTGTATTCATAGCTGTCAAAATCCTCTTCCGGCTCTTCATCAAAAACAGATACACGGCGGATGTTGGTACAACGGATAACGTCCGCAAACGACCTTACCAAATTTTCATTTCCTGAATGGTGAATGATAACGGTTCTTTCATAATTATTCTGATCCGCGTTTCCAATGGAAATTACATCATAACCGAAACTCCGCAGCATTTCCGCAGTCCTGCCGGCAAGACCGTTTACCGCTGTTCCATTCAAAACTTCTACAGTAAGGGTTTGTTCTCTTAAGTGATCTTCTATATCACTGGTAAGCGTCACAAGAGTTTGACGTACAATCTCTTTTACCAGATTTCCGTCCCAATGAGGAATTATCAGCGTTTGTCCCGAGACTTCCCGCAGATTTCCTCCGACAGACTGAATACTGGTTCGGTTTGTGTCTATGTATACAAACTCATTAAAAAGCATCATCAACGCACGGCGGTTAATATTGGCCTTAAAAAAAGAATGATACAACTTTGCAATATCAGGATTTTTCAGCCTTTCGTTCATCTGTATTTGACGGTCGAAAAAACTCATAAAGAAGCGCTGCCTGCGAAATACTTCTATTTCCCGATCTTCAAAAGGAAGACTGTATGTCGCGTAAACACTCGCTTTGTCACCGTCAAGAACAGTTATTCCCGAAGGAAACAAAATAAGTTCATCGCCATCCCGGTGAGACACAGGCGAAGGAATAAAAATCTCTACTCCTTCCAGAAGATCAACAATGGATACCAAATTGTTTTTTGTTATAACAATGGTAAAATCAATATTGATGCCAAGAAGTTTTTCAATTTCATTGCTGAAATTGCCGATTTTATCCGCATCGTATATGCTGTCAATCCTGTCAACCCGGTTAATTCTGGAAATCAGCAAACCAAGTTCTCCGGGGATATCAAAAACAGCCGCCCGTTTTGTCGCGGGATAGTACATTAAAACATAGGTACTTACAGGTTTTTTTTCATCCTCCAATACAAATAACACATTGATTGTACGGTTGCCGGAAATGGCATCCTCCAGAGGATTGCTGCGTAATGTATAGACTGCAAAGGCAATTCCAACAACAAAAATTATTATTATTGATATAAGCAGAAAAAAAGAAGCTTGATTTTTTGATAATTTTTTCAATTGTTTCTTTCCTTCATTCTTTCCAGCAGCCTTAAGGTTTCTTCGGAAAGGTCCAGCTTTCTTGATTCCAGCTTACTGATTGTTTTCTTCAATACCGCAAAAAGAAGGTCGTCCAAAGTTTCCCCGTTTCTGCCTTCGCCGGCTTTCGTATAACACATATTTTTTATGGCAGGCTCGACATTCCTTGACACTTCCGTTTTATCAGCAATGTAGATCACCTTTGCAAGATCCCCCATTTTTTCACATCCCGAAGTATGAAAAGCCACTGCTTCAAGAATATCTTTATTATTGATACAGAAACGCTCTCTAAGCAATACCGCAGCAGCTCTGCCATGGAGAAGACTTGGCTTGCTTTTTTCAAGTGCGGAAATGGGCATGCGGTCAGTCTTTGCAAGTTTCATCATGAGTTTGGGGTCAAGCTGTTTGCACAAATCATGGGCAATTCCGGCAAGATAACCTGCCTTTGGATCAAGACCGAAACGGCGGCACAGATCCTGCGCCATAAAAGCGGTATTTCTGGAATGAAGGAAGCGGCCTGGGTTTATTGCTTCCCTGACTGCTGTTTCAACGCGCTCTATGACTGCCTGAGAGCAATCGGATGAAGTATCATTAAAACCATAAAGTCTTCTGTCTTCGATTATTGCCCTTGCTCCGGAAGGAACAAGAGAACGCCAATCTTTGTCCTCTGTTATTTTTTTCCTCACTGTTTGGGAAGAAATGTTCATTACTTTATTGTTGATTATTGTATGCGGGAAAGGATAATCAGCCGCAGAAACATTGATTCTGCGCGCTATAACAATGTCGGCAAGCTCTAAAATCTTTTCACTCTCCCGCCATTCGGGAAATTCGCCCGCAATATCATCGCCGATTATGAGAAATGGTTTTCCATCAAGACAGTAACGTTCAATTATATCCTCAAGAGTATGGATAGTGTAGGAAACTCCTTCCCGCCTTATCTCACAGTCATCAATCATAATGCGGCTGTCTCCCGTAACAGCGGCACAGAGCATATCAATTCTGTCCGCACTGTTGGAGACATTTTCCATTCCCTCCGCTTCAAGCTTAAACGGAGACAGATGCGCAGGCACCATCACAAGCCTGTCGAGTTTTAATGTAACAATCGCCGTATCTGCAAGAAAAAGATGCCCAAGATGAACAGGATTAAAACTGCCGCCCAATATGCCAAGTTTCACAGATCATCTCCTTCTAAATCACAGGGTGTTTCATCTGCGCATTTTTCGGTCAAACGTAAAAAAGCAAATGACAGTTCCTTGATACCAATGCCTGAAAAAACAGAAATCCCCAAAACTTCTTCTTCAGGATATTTTGCCGCAATTTCCGCAAGCCGCGCAGCCAAAGACTGCGATACTGAGCCTTCCAAATCAGTTTTTGTTCCAACCAGAAGCCGTTTTTTCTTTGCCAGATCCGGGGAAAAAGTCTCAAGCTCATTTAATAAAATATCGAAGGCGTCAAGGTAATTGTCATCGGAAAGATCGACAAGAAAGGCCAATGCGCTGGTACGTGAAATATGTTTTAGAAACCGGAACCCAAGTCCCGCTCCTCTGGAAGCGCCTTCGATAAGGCCGGGAATGTCGGCGATAATGATGTCCCTGTCTCCGGCAGTCAAAACCCCGAGATTTGGAATTTTTGTTGTAAACGGATATGCCGCTATTTTGGGTCTTGCGTTTGTAAAACTATCCAGAAGGCTGGATTTCCCCGCATTGGGAAAACCAACAAGCCCTATGTCGGCCATTATCTGCAATTCAACTTTGAGCTTTACTGTTTGTCCGGGCTTTCCTCCAAGGGCTTTACGCGGAGCTTGATTAACAGAAGACTTAAAGTGAATATTTCCCCAGCCGCCGTTTCCGCCTTTCAGGAAAATAAAGTCATCATGGTTTTTAGAAAAGTCCCGGATTACATCCCCGGTCTGTAAATCACGGATAAGAGAACCCGGTGGCAGCGGAATAATTACATCGGATCCGTTACGGCCATAACGTCCTGAGCTTTCACCGTCCTTGCCGTTCTCCGCCTTAAAACTGTGCCTGTATCGAAGATGGGCAAGAGTACGCAGGTTACGCCGGACAGTAAAAACAACGTTCCCTCCCCTGCCTCCGTCCCCGCCTGACGGCCCTCCCCGTGGAACGTATTTTTCCCGGCGGAAAGCCGCACAGCCATTACCGCCTGAACCGGAGGAGACTTCTATCAATGCTTCATCGGCGAATTTTTCCATTTTGCCTCATAATATATCAAGCAAAGGGCAAAGGGTAGAGAGTTAAATAGCGGTTTTTATTGGACAATCGAAGCCAGTTTACGGCCGCGGCGCTGGTGGAAACTGACTTTCCCGTCCGCAAGAGCGAAAAGCGTGTAATCGCCGCCGCAGCCAACGTTTGTGCCAGGATGAATATTGGTTCCGCGCTGGCGGGCAATAACGGTTCCTGCTTTAACAATTGCGCCATCTGATGCTTTAATTCCTAAATATTTGGGATTTGAATCCCGTCCGTTTTTTGCGCCGCTTCCGCCGCGTTTCCTTGCCATGTTAAATCCTCCGTTCATTGCACAACCCGGAAGGTTGTGTGCTAATATTCAATCTGCAATTTTGGGGATATTCCTTTGCAACTGAAGAAAGTCCTTCAATCAGGAAAACCCCGGCGGCAAAAAGAAAATCCTTCCCGTCCGCTTCATAATCGGCTTCCAGCCACAATTGGCCTTTTTCCGGAGCGCCGCCGCGTACTGTAATGTTCTTCCTGCCGGAAAGAACATTAAAAGCCGTCCTCATTAACACTGAAACAGCGGCGCAGACAATGTCTGTACCGGCCTTTCCGGCCCCTGCATGACCTGAAGCCCTGCAAGCCCTTAATGTTCCGTCATCCTCAAGGATTGCTTCTATTTCAATCATTAAGCCCGGCGTCCAGGCCGGCCCTTAGGCCGATATATCCCCAATCTTGATAATCGAGTACTGCTGTCTGTGCCCCTGCTTGCGGCGATAATCTTTCTTGGGTTTATACTTGAAAACTATAATTTTCCCGTCTTTTCCGTGAGATTCCACTGTAGCGGACACTTTTGCGCCCTGCACATAAGGACTGCCTACTTTTATTGCCGCACCGTCACCGGAAACCAAAAGCACCGTGTCAATTTTTATGGCAGTCCCGGGCTCGGCATCAATTTTATCAACTTTGAGCAGGGCGCCTTTCTCGGTCCTGTATTGTTTCCCCATAAATTCAACCAAAACGTACATCTTTTTCTCCAAATCGTCAAATGTCTTTATCTTAAGCGGTTGTAGCTGCAAAATTGCAATTTTACAACTGTCTCTCTTATATCCAAAAATAAAAGAATAGTCAAGTGAAATTTAAGTAATTTGCCAAAAGACTAAAGGTCAGTGGCCAACCAGAAGACGTCCGACACTGAATAGTTCTGATACCTGTTTAAATACAGGCGAATCGCCGTTAGCGGCTTTATCCATCTCTACCAAAGCCACAAGTAATTCGTTAAGAAGGTCAGAAAAAACCTGCAAATTGGAAACAAAATTGCTTGCCGCCATTTCCCTGAGTATCTTATCTGGACCGCCGGCGCTGGAAGTAATTTTCCCTCTAAGAGAAGGCATAAGATTATGACGGGCAGCCTCTACAAAACGCGCGCAAGCCGATATTTGCCGGTAAAGTTCATCCAGATGAAATCCCTGATACCGAAATAACTCCATTTTTTCAGTTAGAAGTTCTATTTGATCCCAAGTGCTTTTATCCAGTTGAAGCTGAAGCAGAAGCGGACGTAAGTACCTGTTAGAAATATTTGCGCGGTAATGCTCTCCAATTTGCTCAATTAACCTGATTACCTGGGCATCTTTTATTCGTTCCAACGAAATATCTCCCTGAAAAAGCGGCAATATATTGTTGAGATGTGCACCAACGACGCACATAACCTTTCTATAATATCATCCAAATATCGGATTGACAAGCACCCAATTAATGAAATAACATTCCTTCGTATGCGCGTTAAAAATGGCTGGTTTTTATTAATCACCGTATTTTTTATCTCATGCGGCGGCATCAAAACAGCGCAAATATGGACAGATCGTCCGGAATTTGCCCTTTACGGGGAATATTTTAACAATATTCAAAATAAATATAAGGTTACGGTAAGGTATTATGAAAATCCGGCGGAAGAATTGGAAAAAACCAAAGACAGGCCGGATATCATCGTTGGGAGCTGGCTGAAAAACGCGTCTACAAAGACATATTTTAAATCTCTTGACAGTTTATTCGGAAAAAGAAAAATCTCCAGAGAAACATTTTATCCCAGACTTGTCGGTATTGGCAGAATAGATCGCAGACAATATCTTTTACCGGTGTCGTTTAATATTCACGCATTGATTTTTTCAAAAGACAGGGAGCATGATCTATCAAATTCATTTACGATAAATTTTGATGAAATAAAAGAATTAAGCCAAAAATATAATATCGTAACCAGAGGCGCGTATACTCAAATGGGGTTTTCCCCCCACTGGAACAATGATTTTCTCTTTACGGCGGCTGTTATTTCCGGCGCTTCGTTCAGGGAGGCCGTTCCTTTGTCATGGGATTCTGCGGCTTTGGATCGCTCAATGGATTTTATATATAACTGGACTCATGAAATAAATACCAACAACCAGATGGAAGAAGATTTTACATTTAAATATTTTTTTGAACCTCCGGAAAAGCTGGTTCAATCGGGACGCATACTTTTTTCTTATATGGACTCAAGGGATATTTTTACTCTGAGCGAAGACAGCAGGAACAATCTGGATTTCCGCTGGATAAATGAGAAAAACATGGTTCCAGTTAATGAAGATATGGTTTTAATGGGCATTCCAAAAAAAGCGAAATCTCAAGGAGCCGCAAGGGCTTTTATCCGGTGGTTTTTCCAGACTGAAAGCCAGCGGATGCTGATAGAATACTCAAGAGCCCAAAGAATAAATATCAATGTTTTCGGCATTTGCGGCGGGTTTTCGGCGCTCAGTCCTGTTACTGAACAAATCTTCCCCCGTTACTACCCTGAACTTTTAGGCCGAATGCCCCCTTCCGAAAACTTTATGCCTCCAAATATACTTCCCGGCAACTGGGCTTCCATTAAAGAGCGGATTGTGCTGCCATATCTTCGCGATCGAGCCCGCAGCAAAAACGCAGATGAAATATATCCTTTGGAAAGAAGGCTGTCAGACTGGATGCGGTTAAACCGCTGATACCTAGTGTTCACTGCGCAAAGTCTGAGCGTGACGGCAGGCGTGCCGGCGCACAGGAAAGTGTTTGGGGAATCCGCCTGCGGAGCCACCCAGCACTTAATAAAAGTAAGCATATAGTTACAAAGAAAAATTTAGTATTAAGTGCTGGATATTTTATTCGAGCTATTTTCGTTGCTTTTATTCGCTTGTCTCCTACAGCGGAGAATCCAAAGATACTTTCGTGCGCCAGCACGCCTGCCGTCACGCTCAGACTTTGCGCAACTACCAGAAGCGTCATCGGCGACTGGGTAGATTTTTTCTTTTCCGTTGGTGAAATAACCTGTGTTGTTTTCGTCTTTACAAAACTGGCGGCAGAGGAATTGACCTTCGTGGCGGATCACTAAAATAGAATTTTGTTTTGGGTTTATAGAGCGGTCTACGACAAGGATAGAGCCAGAGGGTAAGCCCAGCCCTTCCATTTCGGAAGTTTCAAGGCGCATAAAGAATGTAGCAGGGGGATTTACTACCAATAGGCGGTTAAGGTCTATTGCCATTTCCTCATAGCCCTGTGCCGGACTTGCAAACCCTGTGGCTTTTCCTGTCATACTTATATTATATACTATACAAATGTATAGTGTAAAGAGGAAAATGCTACTAATTAAAAATTGTTTATTTTTAATTAGTAGCTTGCGGTTTCTCGCCTAAAGGCTACGAAACACGCTTTTAATTGGTAGCATTTGCAAAATTGAAATTTTGCAAATGTTTTAAAGTGTGGATTTTGTAGATTTTTAGAGAAAAGATGTAGGGTACGCTATATGTGGGGGTGGGTTTGGAGAAAAAGACACTAGGGGCTAACCGCTCTCGCATGATTTGCGGTCATATTTTCTCCTTTTTAACAAAGTTGACTGTTTTTCCCAGATATGGCAAAATCATCATAATGAGTACAAAAACTCACAATATAAGGAAAAGCACACACCTCGGCACTTGCAATTCGGCAAAGCCGAATTGCCCTAAGGCAACAGGCAACAGGCAACAGGCAACAGGCAACAGGCAACAGGCAACAGGCAACAGGCAACAGGCAACAATTATACACCTTTGACTCTAAACAGAGTCAACTAACCAATAGCAAAGTAAAACCCAACAAAAAATCTCTAAATTCTTACCTCGAACCCTGCGAACTTGTACCTGCAGGCACATTTTGCCATGTTTACGCGCTTTATATCTGCCGTTGGCAGATTGG
>JAIRUY010000250.1 GCA_031254175.1 Treponema sp. | reverse complement strand
CTGACGAACGCTATGCCATCAAAATGCGCTATTTTGACAACGCACAGCTTATTGAAGATCGCAAGGCTTATGATGTGCAGGTTAAGAGCTTTGAAACCGAAATTCAGCATCTTTGGGATACTCTTGAAGTTATTTATCAGGATTCAAAGAGCGCGTTCAAAGTTTCTGATTTTGATGATCTGGCAAAGAAAAACAAGAACAGGATCAAAAAGATTGTCAAAGATAAATCAGGCGAACCTCTTTACGAAGACATTGCCAAGGTTTGGGATGAAATTTCCTTTGTCAAATCAGCGGAAACCGAAGTTGAAAAATCCAACCGTACATATCTTTACGAAAAAGACAGAATCCGCACACGGATTATCAGAATGCGTGATCGGATGAAAAGGATGTGGGACTTCCTGTTCCCGATTGAAAGACGTGTCATGGAAGAAAGACTTGTCTGGCTTGAAAAGGAATATTTCAGGTTTGATTACATGATCAACCCGTACCATTTGCAGCCGGGTCTTCTTCTGGATGTTGATATTACATCCATCAAGAGGAAAAAAGTTACTCTGGACGCAATGGCAAACGTACTCAACGAATTCCTTCATGGAGTATCCAAAGGCTTCTCGGATGCCGCATTCGCGTCATTCAGCCGCAGGCGCTCCACTGTCCGCGAAGACATTAATCAGTCTTTCGCGACCCCGACTGAAGAAGAGGAAGTCGTTGCTGCAGCCGCTCCAAAACCAAGGCCGGCAATTGCTGCTCCAAAAAGTTCCGGCAAAAAGAAGGGCGCTGTAGATAAATCAAAGGCCAGAAGGTCAGGCGGCCGTGGACAGCTTTCAGAAATCTGATATAAAGAAAGTTAAAAGGTAACTTTGTGTTGAAGCGCTCCCGAATCAGTGTGGTCTTGACTGCTCGTTCGGGGGCGCTTTTTGCATACGTTCTCTTTTTGACGTATGAATTGAAATGTATGCAAAAAGCGCTGTTTGTTTCAACATGCGGGCCTCTGGCGGCTTGCGCAGAATTTTTAAGGAGGAAATATGACGGAAAGCGTAAACCTTGATGTGCTTTCTACCCGTTCAGGTTTTAATAACGCGGTAAGGCACATAAAAAAAACAATGGATATAGCCGCGCGCGCCGGGGCAGGCAATCTTGGCGATATATTATATGAATTGGATGATGAAGAATTATCCAGCAATAAAATTGGTTTGCTTTTACGGATGCTGTTGGTTGATAAACTTGGGTACAAGACCGCTTCAGTTAACCTTTCGGCGGCCGTTGATGACTTATCAGTTCTGACAAAAGAATTTGGAAAGTGGAATGGCGTTGACCTTGTAGCCGCTTATTTTCACCCGGAAATGGGGCTTTTAATAGCAAATCCCAAAAACCATGAAGAATTGGCAGCTTTCGGCGAACTGCGTAAACGGGAATTATTGGTTATGTATGCCGGTTTTCAGGGCAGGGAAACAGATGATAATTGCCAAAAAGCCGCAAACTTTGCGCTTAATCTGTTTGAAGGCGCAAAAGTATCTGTTCCCGCCGCGTTAACCAAAGGTAAGTTCACTGTAAAAAAAGTATCAAAGCCGAAGGCTCCGGAAGCAGCTGGGAAAAAAACCAAAACCGCAAAATCTTCCGATAAAAAACGTGCTGCGGCTCCGGCGAAAAAAAGTGCGGCTGTACAGGTAAAATCAGCCGGCGGACCGGCAAGAATGACTCCGCGTTATGCGGTAATTGTCCGGAATGAGCTTTTTCATAACGGAAATGTCGAAGCCTGGAAAAAGATCGTCGCAAGTTATAAAGCTAAACATCCAAACCTTGAAGTGTTTATTTATTATGAAATGGAACGGATTTTGGATATAAACTCGTTATTTAAATGGGGCAAGGTAAAACA
This sequence comes from Treponema sp., assembly GCA_031254175.1. GTDB lineage: Bacteria > Spirochaetota > Spirochaetia > Treponematales > Breznakiellaceae > WQXQ01. The sequence continues at coordinate 9,902 of JAIRUY010000250.1, read as the reverse complement.
TGGCAGCGCCATAGAATTTGCCGTTGCCGGAAATGAAATTCAGGATGTAGCAAAGTTACAGCGTTATCTGGCTCAGGGGGCCAGTCCTCAATTTGAAGCGTTCCTGCGCGGGCCGGTTAATACCGTGCTTAAACTGTTTTAACAAGGAGGTTTAACATGGACTCAAGAATACATTTTTTCAGCCAAAACACTGTAATTTCTTCCAAGATAAAACCGGAATTATTGGGTATTCGCGGCCGGCAGGCAAATGAATTTGCGGAGTTGTCTTTCCCCATCCTGCCCGGATTGATTCTGAATACCGAACTGGCTTCGGAATTTGATGCAAAAGCACACAAGAAAGATATCCTTGAGCTTTTGGGAAAATGTTCAAAATTGGTTAACAAAAAATATGGGGATCCGGATAATCCCATGCTTATCAAGGTTATTATTTCTTCGAACATGGCGATAACTACATATCCCGCGCTGCACAATTTCGGTCTTGCGAAACCCACAATAGACGGTTTTGCCAAATGGGTAGGAGCGGATTTTGCAGTTAGTGAAATTTTATTTCTTATCACTGGTATGCTGGAAATTCAGGAACGGATCAAAGATTTGGAGGAGAAACCCAAGGAAAAGGAAGAAATTTCCGGAAAAATAAAACTTCTGAAACGTATGCTCGGGTTTAAAAAACCTTCCAACGAACTGCATGAAAAAGAAGATAAAACGCCTTTGCCAAAGAAAAAAACAGCTAAAGAGTATATGGATGAATATGCAAAGTATTTTCCTAAAGGGTTTTTTGATGATGCAGAAACCCAGATCATAATTGCTCTTAATGAAATTTCCAGAATGCTCGGGATGGATGAACAAAACGACGATGATACGGCGATGATGATTCAACCTATGGTATACGGAAATTACGGTAAAGATTCCTGTTCCGGTCATTTTTTCTCAAGAAATGTTATTACCGGTGAAAAGAAACTTCAGGGGAGTTTTTTCAGGGGGAAATTCAACGAAATCGGCGCTGAAGGGCATGAGATTAATAAAATAGACCCATCTCACCTTAAACAGCTTGAAAAAATCGCATGGACTCTGGAAGATAAATTCAAGGAAATCCGTCAAGTACGCTTTACTGTAGAAAACGGTAGACTGTGGCTGATTGAACAGAGGCTGGTGGATCAAAAATCTACACAGGCGGATATGAAACTCCTGCTTGATCTTTCAAAACGCAAAGTGATAGACGCAAAAACTGTTATAAAGGCAATTGATCCGATAAGGCTCAATGAAATCCTTCACCCTGTAATCAATCAGTCAAGCATCAAAGGCTTTAAATCCTGGAAGGGCGGTATAGCCGGCGCTCCGGGGGCTGCGATCGGGCGGGTTTATTTCAGCACTGATTCTCTTCTGGAAGCAAGAAAAATTGCCATACAAAAAGGAGAAGATGCCCGTACTATTCTGGTGCTTGAATCTTCCTTTGCCGAAGACGTTAAAGCCATTGAAGTAAGCACAGGCGTATTAACAGCCGAAGGCGGTTATGCCGCTCACGCATCTGTAGTTGCGCGCCAATACGGAAAGGTATCGCTTGTTTCTCCCGTTTTAAAAATTAAGGGGAAAAAAGCCTCTCTTGGAGATTTTAGTTTTTCTGAAGGGGAATGTATTACTATCAATGTTCCGTTCTACGGCGAATCTACTTTGTACAAGGGAGTTGCGGAATTAATTGAACCAAATCCAAAAGAATCCGGACTACTGGACTTTATTGCGCTTTCCAAAGAATTCCTGAAAGGGTTCCATGTCCGCTGCAATGCCGACACCCCGCGCGATGCCGCTCTTGCTTTGACTTTTGGAGCGGACGGTGTAGGGTTGTGCCGTACCGAACACATGTTTTTCAAGGAAGACAGGATAATGGTTTTCCGTGATATGCTTCTTTCCGGTGATCCAAAAGAACGCAAAAACGTTCTTAATAAACTTAAGGTTATGCAGAGGGAAGATTTCTACGGCATCATGAAAGTTATGCAGGGTAAGGAAGTGACAATCCGTCTTCTGGATTCGCCGCTTCATGAGTTTATGCCGCGCAGCAATGATGAAGTGAATGCATATATTAACCATGTTTCAAAGGTAAAGAATAAAAAACCGTCCAAAGCGGATATTATGGCCAAAATTGATTCTATGCATGAACTTAATCCGATGCTTGGACACCGCGGCTGCCGTATCGCGGTTTCTTATCCGGAGATATACGCGATGCAGATAAAAGCTATTTTTGAAGCCTGCTACAAATTGCATTCCGAAAAAATTGATGTACATCCTGAAATAATGGTTCCAATCGTTATGAATGACGCTGAACTGAAACTCATTGCTTACGGTAAAAAAATTGAAGGTTCTAATTATCCCGGTATTGTTGATATAGAAGAGACACTCAGGAAAGAATTAAAAGCAAAACCGGTGGATTATAAAATCGGCACCATGATAGAATTGCCGGCTGCGGCTCTTGGGGCGGGGGATATTGCCAAATACGGCCGTTTCTTCAGTTTTGGCACTAACGATCTTACTCAAACAACATTGGGCATTTCCAGGGATGACTTTACAGCGTTTATGCCTGACTATACTCTTTACGATCTTATTGATGCCAATCCTTTCAGTACTCTTGATCCAAGAGTAAAAGAGCTCATTGCGATTGCTACAGATCGGGGACGGCTCACACGTCCTGACCTTGTCTGCGGTCTGTGCGGTGAACATGGCGCAAATCCTGCCAATGTGCGTTTCTGCATGGATGCGGGGCTTAATTATGTTTCCTGTTCTCCGTACTCAGTGCCGATTGCGCTGCTGGCAGTGGCGCAGGCGGAAATTGAAAAGGCTGATGCCGTAACTGGGCAATAAATAAAAAAGGCTGCCCGTAAGGGACAGCCTTTTTTATTTTGTTTCACTATAACTTTTATTAACCGTTAAACTCACCCATAAAACTCATTGTTTTTTCAACTGTATTCTGAATTAAGTGAGATGCTTTTCTTGCGTCAATCTGGGGAACCTTTCTGTCTCTGTTAAGTGAATTCTCAAAGAAAGCTGAAAGTGTTTTAAAAACATCCGGTAATTCATAAAATACTACGGAAAAATTTATATTTGTGGGCTTATGGATGGTAAAAGAACTGGTAAGTTCCATTGGTTCTTTTGCTACAAATATTTTTGTCTGATTGCCTGCGGTAATTTCATCCAGTTCGCTGAAACGTTTTGGAATCATTTCAGTCGCGTCTCTGCTGACAGGTTCAATAAACTTTTTCTCATAAGTAGCGTGCTGCACAAGGACGTGAAGTTTTTTTCCGCCGGCGATGAATTGAAGACCGTCTGCTGTCAGGAAAATTTCCTTAACGCCGCCGTAAGACACAATTTCGTAGATTGAATAAGCGGTTCTTTCACTAAAAAATGAAGAAACAATGTATCCGTTGGTTCTGGGAAGTTTATCAGTCGCGAAAGCTTCAAATAAGTTACGGAATTTGACAGAGGTATCAAACGCTGCCGGTTTTTTTACGGCAGGTTTCTTTACAGCCGTTTTGACTGCTGGCTTTTTAGCCGCCGGTTTCTTTGCGACAGGTTTCTTGACAGCCGGGTTTTTAGCCGCCGGTTTCTTTGCGACAGGTTTCTTTACAGCCGTTTTGACTGCTGGTTTTTTAGCCGCCGGTTTTTTTGCGACAGGTTTCTTTGCTACAGGCTTTTTAGCCGCCGGTTTCTTTGCGGCTGGTTTCTTGACTGCTGGTTTCTTGACTGCTGGTTTTTTAGCCGCCGGTTTCTTTGCGGCTGGTTTTTTGACTGCTGGTTTCTTAACTGTTGCCATCTTTCCCCCCTTTAGGATTAAATGCAAAATATAGGTTAATTATAAGCCTGTTAGTCTAAATTATCAATAGTTTGTTTTTCATCATGCCCTTGATAATGAAACGGCGCAGGTTGCGACTATGTCTTCTACAGAGGCTCCTCTTGAAAGATCGCTGATTGGTTTCGCGAAGCCCTGCAGGAAAGGACCGAACGCGTTAACATTGGCCAATCGCTGAACCAGCTTGTAGCCGATATTACCGGAGCCCAAATCAGGAAAAACGAGAACATTTACTTTTCCCTTTACCGGGCTGCCGGGTGCTTTTTTATCAAGTACTGACGGGACAAGGGCAGTATCTGCCTGTAATTCACCGTCAAAAATAAAATCCGGTTTTCTTTCTTTTAAAATATTTACGGCTTCCTGAACCTTTAAAACAAAATCATGCGCGGCAGACCCTTTTGTTGAAAAAGACAGAAGAGCCACGACAGGTTCAATGCCTAAATAATCTCTGCAGGAAGCTGCCGCGCTTTCGGTTATGTCTGCCAGTTGTTCAGCTGTCGGATTTGGCACTACCGCGCAGTCAGAAAAGATCATAGCTCCGTTCTTCCCGTATTGCTTGTCCATTCCGGTCATAACAAAGCACGAAGATGCGGTTTTTAAACCCGGTACGGTTCCGACAATAGTGAGACCTGCGCGAAGCACATCTCCCGTTGTTCTTTCCGCACCGGCGACCATGGCGCCTGCTTCTCCCAAGTGCAACATCATGGCTCCCCAGCGAAGGGTATCTTTTATATCTATTTTTGCCTGTTCAGGCGTCATTCCTTTATTTTTCCGAAGTTCATAAAAGATTTCGGCATATTTTTCTGAATTTGAATCTGCTTCCGGAGAAATAATGTCAATATTTGAAAGATCAACCCCTTCCGATTTTGCAGCATCCTCGATATCCGCCGCTTTGCCCAAGAGAGTAACGCTTGCGGCAAGTTTTTCATCCATGATAATTCTTGCTGCTCTGATTATTCTTTTCTCTGTCCCTTCGGGCAATACAAGCTTTTTTGGCGCAAGCTTTGCTTTTGCTTTCATTTCTTTTTCAAAATCCACAGTTTCCTCCTAAAAAAAATCTCAAGTTTCAGGATAAACCGGTTTTTATTATTTCGCAACCTAAAAAAAATTCCCTATTCACAATATTTGCATAATTCGATATAATTATTGATGTTATGACTGATGTATATAATGATTTCATGGAAGACTCGGAATTTGATACAATTCTGTCTCCGGATATGGATTTTACCGGTACTCTGCATTTTGAGAAACCGTTTTTGATAAGAGGCAAGGTTTCGGGAGAAATTAACGCTACCGGGTTATTAGTTATCGATGAAGATGCGATTGTAAACGCAAATATTCAAGCTAAACGGGTTCTTATCCGTGGACAGGTAAAGGGTGATGTTACCGCTGTAGAGAGAGTCGAAGTTGCCGAAAAAGGAAGACTTGTCGGTAATGTAACAGCTCCGGAGATTTATATGGAAACCGGCTGTGTTTTTAACGGCCGTTGTATCATGGTTGAGAAAAAAAATATATGAGAAAACAGTTAACTCAAATATCAGTTTGCTTTTTTCTTTTTTTTGGCTTTGCCGCTGCCGTTTACGCGCAAAACCGCAGTCCTGACGCGCTGGCAGAATACAGGGCAGGAAATTATGAACGCTCTGTGCAAATATGCCGTGATGAAATAAATGAAAATCCAAACAACATAGAATCTCATGTAGTAATATGCTGGAGTTTAATCCGTCTGAATCGTTATGAGGAAGCTTTGCGCTATGCCCGTGCCGGCAGGGCCATAAACCGTTTTGATGTGAGGATAACCGAGATTCTCGGAGAAATACATTTTTTTCAGGGTTTAAATAACGAAGCGCTTCAATATTTTCAGGAATATATTTCTCTTACTCCGGAAGGGCAGAGGATTGAGATGGTTTACTATTTTATGGGAGAAATATTTATCCGTCAGGGAAGGTTCCGCCATGCTGATATTGCCCTCACTACTGCCGTTCATTGGGTGCCGGGGAACGCTGCTTGGTGGACCAGACTTGCATACGCGCGTGAAAATGCCGGAGATTTAAGCAACGCGCTCAATGCTTATGAAAGGGCGCTTTCTCTTAATTCACAGCTTACAGATGCCCAGCGCGGTCTTGAGCGAATCAGGCGATCAATGACCGCTAACTGATATTCCGCGCAGGGCTTATGCACTCTATTTTAATTCAAACCCTTGGTTGTAAACTTAATCAGCTTGAAAGTGAAGCCTATGCCGACGCGTTCAGCAGGGCAGGTTTTTCTTTTTTTGAGCAGGCAGGCGAAGAGAGGCAAAAAGCTTCTCCTTCAATAATTATCGTAAACACATGTACTGTAACTTCAAAAGCAGATCAAAAAGCAAGGCGTGTTATCAGAAAAGCGCTGCGGGATTATCCTGAAGCTTTTGTTTTTGTAACCGGATGTTATGCGCAATTGGATCATGAGGAAATAGGCAGGCTGGATACGGAAACCGGAGGGCGTCTCTTTGTGTTAAAGGGCGGTAAAAAAAACGCATTATTGGAATTACCTGCCCGTATAAATCAATGTAAAAATGATTTGCATCTTGCGGTTAAAGCGTTTTCAGAAAACAATGATTTAGATACGCATTTTTCTGCACCCGTCAGCGGATCAAACGACAGGGCTTTTCAATTTTCGCCGGAGCGTTTTTCAAGACATACAAGGAGTTTTCTTAAAATTCAGGACGGCTGCGACAGGCATTGTACTTATTGCAGAGTGCGCCTTGCGAGAGGACCAAGCATTAGTCTTGAGTCGGATCGGGTGCTTGAAAGACTGCGCACCTTGGAGGAAAGCCACGCGGAAGCGGTGCTTACGGGCGTAAATATCTGCCAGTACCGTGACGGCGCTGTTAACAGTCTTGGAGAACTTCTGGAAAACATATTGGCGGGAACAAAAAAGATCTCCATAAGATTGTCTTCTCTTGAGCCGGACAACATTGATGAAAGCTTTGCAAAAATTCTTTCGAATAAACGCATCCGGCCTCATTTTCATTTATCGATCCAGTCCGGCAGCGAAAAAATCCTGAAAAAAATGGGACGCGATTATAATACCGGTACCATAGAAAAGGCAATTGATCTTTTGCGTAACACAAAGGATGATCCTTTTATTGCCTGCGATATTATTGCGGGTTTTCCGGGTGAAACTGATGTTGAGTTCAGAGAAAGTTACGAACTGTGCAAAAAAATGAATTTTGCATGGATTCATGTATTTCCCTATTCGAAAAGGCCGGGAACTCCCGCGTTTTATTATCCCGAAACCGTTAACACAGTTGAGGTTTCAAACCGTGTTCAGCTTCTTACAAATCTTGCGTGGGAATGCAGGGAAAGGTATATAAAAAGCTTTCTTGGCCGTGAAGTTGAAGCGCTGGCAGAGAAGGGAGAAGCGAAGAAGGGGACGGGAACCGGCGTGCAGGGATTTAAATTCCATTGCAGAGGAATTTCTGAAAATTACCTTAAACTGTTTATTCAGTGCAAAGGTGAAAAAATTCCGCCGCCCGGAACTGTTATGCGCTGCAAACTGCTGAAAAGTCAGGAGATTGATTGTTTGAATGAGGACTACGATGCGCTTGCGCAGGAATTGTAGATAAAGGGAACCTCTACAATCTTTCCGCTATAGCGTCTATAAAATCCCATGAATTAAGAATTTTTTCCGGCGGCGGATCTGAAAGTTTTGCCAGATCTCCTGTCATTATTCCGTTTTCTATTGTATCAAGCAGCGCCGCCTCCAGTCGTTTCGCAAAGTCTGCCAAATCATCAAGGTTGTCCAATTCCGCGCGTTTTGCCAAAGCGCCGCTCCAGGCAAATATCAGCGCCGCCGGATTAGTGCTTGTTTTTTCGCCTTTCTGCCAGCGGTAATAATGCTGCTGGACAGTACCGTGAGCGGCTTCGTATTCAAAAACGCCATTAGGTGAAACAAGGACACTTGTCATCATGGCAAGGCTTCCGGCGGCGCTGGCGATCATGTCGCTTTGAACATCACCGTCATAATTTTTGCATGCCCAAAGAAAACCGCCTTCTCCCTTGACAACACGCGCTACGGCATCGTCGATCAACGTATAAAAATATTCGAGGCCTGCCTGTGCGAGTTTTTCCTTATATTCCGTTTCGTATATTTCGTTAAAAATTGTTTTAAAACGGCCGTCATAAATTTTTGAAATAGTATCCTTTGTGGCAAACCAAATGGGGAGTTTTTCTGTCAGGGCATATATAAAACAGGCACGGGCAAAACTTCTGATGGAGTCATCAAGATTGTGCATTCCCTGAACTATGCCCGGTCCCTTAAAATCCGCAACCGTAAGCCGGCGTTCCGTTCCGTCCTGTTTTGTGTAAACAAGCTCCACCCTGCCGGCACCTTCTATTTCCATTTCAGCCGCTTTGTAAACATCGCCGTACGCGTGGCGGCCTATTACAATGGGAGCTTTCCATGTGTTAATTGACGGTTTTATGCGGTTGACTGTTATTGGTTTTCGGAACACTGTTCCGTCAAGTATCGCCCTGATTGTGGCGTTAGGGCTTGGATGCAAATGTTTAAGATTATATTCTTTCTGCCTTGCCGTATTTGCGGTAATAGTTGCGCATTTTACTCCTACACCGTATTTTAAAATCGCCTGCGCGGATTTGACTGTTACTTCGTCGTTAGTATTGTCGCGGTTTGTAAGCCCAAGATCGTAATATTCAACTTTCAGGTCTACAAATGGAAGGAGCAGTTTTTCTTTTATAACATTCCACAGAACGCGGGTCATTTCGTCTCCGTCTATTTCGACAAGAGGTGTTTTCATGTTTATTATCATGTGGGTATTATACAGGAAAAAGAGGGAAAGGAACAGGTGGCATCATTGCCTTTTGTAGACTATTCGTCCGCCGTTGATTGTCATTATCACAGAAAATTGCCCGTCCATAATGACGATATCCGCGTCTTTTGTGCAGTTAATGCTTCCTTTTCTGTCAAAGATACCGGCATTCCGCGCCGGGTTTTCAGAGATCATTTTCAAAGCGGCTCCTAGTGAAAAACCCCAATGTGTCAGATTAAGAGCGCATTGATTCAGGGTTAAAAGGCTGCCGGCCAGATATCCTTCTTCGGTTTTCATTTGTTTTTTTTCAATAATTATAGGACGGTTGTCCTGAATATATTTTCCGTCGGGAAAGCCAGAGAACTCATTGTTATCTGAAACCAGAACAATTTTATTTGTATCTGTCGCGGATACAAACATTTTTGCTATTGCGGGACTGACATGATACCCGTCGGCGATCAATTCCATAAACGCGCCGTGCTGCCATGCCGCGTTAATTATTCCATGGTAACGGTGATTTAAAGGCGGCATTGTGTTAAAGGTGTGAGTTACCCGGTTTGCTCCTGCGGAAAAAGCGGCCATTGCAGTATCGTAATCAGCTTCGGTATGAGCGATGGAGACTGAAACCTCTGAAGCGGCAAGAGTTTCTATCAACGCCATATTTTCTTTTATGTCCGGCGCGAGAGTCCAAACCTTGACAAGGCCTTTGGCTCTTTCAAGAATACGCTTTGCTTCGTCCCTTTCCCCCGGACGGATGTTTTCTTCAAGGTGGATGCCTTTTTTTTCTTTATTTAAATACGGGCCTTCCATGTGAATCCCTTCAATATTGACCCGTCCGCTTGAGTTTTTTTCAGTCATTTTTACAATCCGGTCAATAAACTTAAGGGTTTTTTCCGGTGGAAGGCTGGACAATGTCGCAAGTATGGATGTTACGCCATTTTTTGCCAAGCGTTCTTCCATTTTTTCCCATCCGGCTTTTTCATAACTGAAATCAAAACCCATCCCTCCGTGTACATGGGTCTCGATAAAACCGGGGCAGACAAGGAAACTGTCCGCATCAATGTGCTGTGTGTTTGAAAAAACTTGAGGAACTTCACCATACCAGACGGCGGCAATCTTTCCCTGATCAACGCCGATATGTCCTTTGACAAATGTTTCGTTGGTTTGCAGGATTAATCCGTTTTTTATCAATAATTGCATAGAGATTTTTTCACTTTGTGCGAAATTAACAAAGAATTAACAAGCACTGATACGGAACTT
>JAIRUY010000212.1 GCA_031254175.1 Treponema sp. | reverse complement strand
CGGCGCCTCCCTGGGCTCCGTAGCCGGGTATGAGACAAAAGAGACTGGGGTGAGCTGCACGAATTGCCGCCGCTTCTTCACGCTCGGCTTCCGATTGAGGATCCGCTCCTACAACTGCGCCGAAAGCGCCGTAACCGTGTCTGCCCAGGCGGGCGGCAGCCAGTTCAGAAAGCTTGCTGCCCACGGCATCGTAAAGTTTCCGGCTCCCTCCTTCCAATCGAAGGCACTCAAAATCGTTCCTGCCCTTATTGCTGGTTCGCATTAGCACAAACGCTCCCTTGCCCTTTTTATCCGCCCATTCAAGCCAGGGCTCTATGGAGTCCATGCCAAGATATGGTGTAAGGGTGACAAAGTCCGCTTCGAAGTCTCCCTCGAAGTGAGCTCTGGCGTAGCGGGATGCCGTATCGGCAATATCGCCCCGCTTGATGTCGGCAATGGCCAGAATGCCGCGCTCGCGAAGGTACTTGAGGGTTTGAGCGTAGGTTTCAAGGCCTGCTATGCCCATCTCCTCGTAATATGCGATTTGTAATTTGAAACAGGCGGCAACATCATGTGTCGCATCAATGATGGCTTTGTTGTAGGCAAAAACAGATTCGGCGGGTGAGGTACCGCTGCTTTGCAAGGTGCCGCCGCACACGGTTGGGCGTTCTTTTTCCGGAATATACTCAATTGCAGTATCCAGTCCCACACATACATGTCCCCGTTCTTCCACGGCCTCGTAAAGTCTATCGATATTGTACATGCAAAAATTATAGATAAATCCGTGTTTTTATTCCACAAGCAGTTGTTATTTTCGGCTATGTATTTTGGAAATTATATGGTATATTTTTTATATGTTGGAAATTATCATGAAAATTATAAAAAACAGTATAAAAAGCAGCATAAAAAGCAGATTGATAAAATTTGCATTATTTTCTGCTGTTTTCTTGCCTGCAATTTCGGGTTGTGATAATTTGAGCGGGAAAAGGCACGAAGAACATCCCATGATTCAGTTCAAATCGTTCAGGGATGTTCCGGGTGTTACCAATGAAGAAATCAGGGTGATCGAGGCATTCCAGGAGCGCGGGGACTCTTTTATTTACGGAATGCCGCTAAGTACCGAAGCGTTTTTCGATGAAGACGGGGAAGTCAGAGGATACTCCGCCCTTTTATGTGAATGGCTTTCGGAATTCTTTGGTATTCCCTTTGAGCCAAGGCTTTACGATTGGCTCGATTTGCTAGCAGGTCTGGAAACAGGGGAGATCTCTTTTTCGGGCGAGTTAACCGCAACTGCAGAACGCCAGGGAAAATATTTTATGACCAGCGACATCGCCTCACGTCCGCTGAAATATTTCCGCCTTGAACATTCAAAACCTCTTGTTGAAATAGCCAAAGAACGCCCAATACGCTGCGGATTTATCCAAGATACCAACACAATCATCACGGTTGTTTCCGAACTTGAAGCCGGTACTTTTGACACTGTCTTGCTTAGCGATGTCAGTCTTGTTTATGAAGCTTTAAAAAGCGGAAAGATCGATGCCTTTTATTACAGCGGCACCGCCGAAGCCAATTTTTTTGGATACAGCGACCTGGTTACATTTCAATTTTACCCGCTGACTTACCGGCCTGTTTCGCTGACTACCCAGGACCGTTCACTTCTGCCCATCATTTCGGTCATTGAAAAGGTGCTGGAAAACGGCGGCATACGCCATTTGATCATGCTGTACAATCGGGGAGAGCAGGAATATCTAAGATACAAGCTTTTTACCCAATTAACCGAAGAAGAACGCGAATATATAAAAAATAATCCTGTTGTGCCTATAGGCGCCGATCCAGGCAATTATCCTGCTTCTTTTTACGGCAAGTATGAACAAGCATGGCGTGGAACCTTTTTTGACATAATGGCTGAGGTAGCATCGCTTACAGGATTGTCGTTCGAGCGCGCTAATGATGAACACACCGAATGGCCTGCAATCTATCAAATGCTTGTCGATGGCCGTGTTGCCATAGTTCCGGAACTAACCGAGTCAAAAGAACGCGAAGGTCAGTTCTTATGGCCGGCAACATCACTGATGACAGATTATTTCTCATTGATATCAAGGTCCGATTATCCTGACATCAAAATCAACGAGGTTTTATTTATAAAGGTTGGCGTCGCCAGAAATATCATCTATACCGACATTTTCAAAAAATGGTTTCCAAACCACATGAATACGGTTGAATATGAGAGCATGGAAGATGCGTTTGACGCGCTGCTCCGCGGAGAAGTCGAAATGGTAATGGCAAGCCAAAAGAGACTTCTGTATCTGACGCATTACCTTGAACTTCCTGAATATAAAGCCAACATTATATTCAGCCAGGCCATTGACATTAAAATGGGTTTCAATAAAGACGAGCCTGTTCTCTGTTCAATTGTGAGCAAAGCGCTACGCATGATTGACACCAAGGAAATAGTCGACAATTGGATGCGCAAGACCTACGATTACCGGAGCAAACTTGCAGAAGCCCAGCGCCCGTGGCTTATCCGCGTCTCCTTATTGTCCTTGTTAATACTTATTCTCATTACATTTTTGTTTATAAGAAGCCGCAGTACCGAAAAGAGATTGGGGCAGCTTGTCAAGAGCAGGACAAGTGAGCTTGAATTTGAAACAAACAAACTTCAGGCCATCTTTAATTCAATTCCCGACATCTTGTATTGCAAAGATTTAAAATCCCTTTATACGCAGTACAATAAAGTTATGGCAGAATATTTTGAAACTGATGAAAAGGAGCTAATCGGCAAAGATGATGAAGGCATAGGATTACCTGCTGATGTGGCCAAAGATTTAATAGCACTGGATAATAAAACAATAGATGGGAGAAGCAATCATTCTTCAGAAAACTGGATTCTATCAAGGAAAAAAGGGATAGAAAGGCTTTTTGAAACGATTAAAGCGCCGCTTACTCAAAACGGCTCTGTAGTTGGTCTCATAGGAATTGCCCGGGACATAACCGAACGAAAGGCGATGGAAGAAGAAGCGAAGGCCGCCTCGCGGTCCAAAACCACATTCCTGGCCAACATGAGCCATGAAATGCGCACCCCCATGAATGTGGTTGTAGGGCTCACAGATCTGATGCTGGAAGAAGATGATCCTTCTGTCAATCTAAAAGAGAATCTTAGAAAAATAAGTACTGCGGGAAGCACTCTTCTTGGACTCATAAACGATGTGCTTGATATTTCCAAGATCGAGGCAGGCAAGCTTGAGTTGATGCCGACCCAGTACGATTTGCCAAGTATTCTTAATGATATAATTACCCTTAACACCATTCGCATAGAAGACAAGCCCATTACATTTCAGCTTGATATTGACAAGGACCTTCCGTGCAGTCTTTATGGAGATGACCTCAGAATAAAGCAAATAATAAATAATATTTTAAGCAATGCTTTTAAATATACCCATCAGGGAACTGTAACGCTTGGCATCAGGTGCGAGCGCGACGGCAGTGCTGATGTCCTGATGTCCGTTTATGTCAGCGACACCGGAATTGGCATACGCGAGGATGATCTAAAAAAGCTCTTTACAGATTATAATCAGCTTGACATCCATGCAAACCGTCACATCGAAGGAACGGGCCTGGGATTAAGCATTACCAAAAAACTTGTAGATCTAATGGCAGGTGAAATCTCGGTAGAAAGCGAGTACGGCAAAGGGACAACGTTTCGGTTAATCATAAAGCAGGGTTTTGTTTCAGATAAAATAATCGGCTACGCCGCTGTTGAAAGCCTCCGGAGTTTCAATTACTCCGACAGCAGGAAACTGGCGCACGAAAAACTCGTTAGGTCTGATTTAAGTTACGCAA
>JAIRUY010000039.1 GCA_031254175.1 Treponema sp. | reverse complement strand
TCCGCGAACCGCGGAATGTGCACTCAGGCATGCCGCAGAATGTACCGCCGCGCTGACGGTAATCAACAACCCCGCCCTAAAGGGACGGGGTATGTTGCTTCTTCCGTGGAATTGCATTCGGGGTTTAATACCTTTTTTAAACGCCCTGAAGGGCGGGGTAGTATTAAACCCCTCAGCACGAATAAAGACGGCGAAAGCGGCTACTATTTCAGCCCCAATGATTTGCAGTTATTGGAGAGAACGCCGGACTTGGCAGAAGCCGGAATCGCCGCTTTAAAAATTGAAGGCCGCATGAAAAGCGCGTCTTATGTCGGCGCTGTAGTATCCGCATACCGTCTTGTTGTGGACGCAGTTGAACAAGGTGATGAAGACGAAATTCGGCGCAGTATTGAAATTGGCTGTGAGATACTTCGTAATGATTTTGCGCGGCCTAAAACCAGATACTTTTTTGACAGAGGACATTCCGCCGCAAACATTGACTGGTTAAATCCCGATCAGGACGGCGGCACAGGCATCAGCCTTGGAACAATTCTTAAAGTAAAAGGCGCTGGCGGTGAAAGACGTGCGCTTGTATCGCCGCCGAGGGGATTGGTTCCTTCACCAAGGGATTCTGTGCGCATACACCACAGCGGTGATTTAGGGAGGTTTTCACACAAACTCACATTTGCCGAAAAAGGCAGCGGCGCAGCAAGCAGTGGCTATTGGATATCTGCACCGGAAGGTTCCGTTGGCGATCATGTCTATCTGATACAGACAAAAGCAATGTCCAAACGATACACGCCCGTTATTACAAATGTCACAGCAGCCAAAGGACCCGGCAGAGATAAAGCGCCGCTTGTGAACTTACTACAGGCACAGACAACACGGCGTGAAGTAACAGGCGGCAAACATAAAAAAAACAACGAAACTTTTCCCGAAGGCTTGTATGTTGCAGTATCACGTCCCGAAGATTTGTTTATTTTACAGTCTGTACGCCCTGAACGGGTTATGCTTTTCTTGACAGAAAAAAACGCAAAGCGCCTGCTGGCGGATAACAAGCCCCTGCCGTTTAAACCGGAAGAAATTATCCTGATACTCGACCCATGGTTTCCGCAGGAAAAGGCAAGTTACGAAACAGGCGGAACGGCAGGTCAAATTGAGCAATTGATCGAAAAAGGTTATCTGATGTATATGGTAAATAACCCGGGACATTTTTCATTGTTTAAATCTTCCGGTAAAGTAAAATTAATTGCCGGCCCCTGGCTTTATATGTTTAATTCATGGTCATTGTCATTTATTGCCTCTATAAGCGGAGTTGACGGATTTGTTTCTCCGCTGGAAAGCAACAGACAAAATCTTGAAAGAACACTTGGCGTAAAAAGCCGCGGTGATAATAAAAAAGGCGGAAAAAAACAGCCGGGAACCAGTCTTCTGCACTCAAAATTTTTTATAACGGTATTTGCGTGGCCGCCGTTATTTAACATCAGAGCCGATCTTAGTTCTGTATGTAAATTTAATATGTTTGCAGATAACAAAGATGAAGTTTTTACCCTTGATGCGGGATTTGAAGGTTCCCGTGTTTATCCAAAAAGGATATTTTCCATAATTGATAAAATAAAATTTTTAACAGAGGCAGGGTTTGGGCGCTTCATTATTGATCTTTCAGGTGGCGTTTTTAAAAAAACCGATTACAAAGATTTAATGCAGGCTGTTAATGAAGGCGTCCCCCTGCCGAATTCCAGCCGTTTTAACTGGAAAGACGGGTTTTATAGCAGCGAAGAACACCGCGGCTGACCGCAGTGTTCTCTTAATCAGAACACAGGCTCCAGTTTGCTTTCTATCGGTTCCAAAACAGCTTCGGCTGTCTCTTCGCCGGAGTAATCGTCAAAGGGTACTTCCGGATTGGCGGTGTTTTCCTGCGCGGCAGATTTTGAATCCTTTTTGAATTCCGGGCGGAACTCCACATGTTCTGCCACAATTGCGACTTTTGAGTGCGTTTTGCCGTCAGTCCCTGTCCAGCGATCCTGTTTTAACCGGCCGACAACACGCACCCCTCTGCCTTTTTTACCTTTCGCGTAACATGCCTCCGCAAGACGCGCCCATGTTTCCACATCAAAGAAAGAAACTTCCTTCTCAAAACCAGTATCCTGTTTGTAGTAACGGTTGGAAGCAAGACTCATCATGCAGACCTGTGTTCCTTTCGGCGTGGATCGAAGCATTGGGTCTCTCACCAGATTGCCTTCGATTAGAATAGAATTGAGGTTGTTCATACATCCCTCCTCTGTCAAAATCCGGCAGCATAAACCGCCGGCTATAAATTTTTCAAAAAAATTTATAGATACCCTATATGGGAACGGAGGCACATAACGCTTTACCGTGAATGAGAAAAAGTTAAAAGATTTTTATATCAGGACATAATGGGCATGGAGGCGCAAGTCCGGCAGTTTAAACCCTACCGCAGTGTTCTAACTGTCACATTGCCAATCATTGTGCGTTCCACGCCTGAATCCCCTGTATATACAACAGTCACTTCCGGAGTTTCAGGTCCCCGCCCAAGCCTGATTGGAGCGCGGTACATAACCTGATTTTCCCGTCGTAATGTTCCTTCAAGAAAAATTACATAGTCTCCGGCTGGAACAGGCGTACCGCGGTTGTCTGTACCATCCCAGAAATAACTGTGGCTTCCTGTCCTCGGCGTAGCGCCGGTCAGCGCTTCTACCTGAGCATTGTTCAAACCGGAGAGGCCGGATTTTCTGACCCACACGGGAAGAGAGGAAGCTCTCCGTTTCCAGCCGCCGTTAGCTGTATAACGGGTAGCATAAATCGTTTTAATAAATTGACCTTGGGCATTTTCAATCCATATAGCAAACTGGTTGCTTGAAGTACCGGATTGACGTGTGAAAGTAAATGACAGTTCAGCCGCCGTAAGCTGCTGCGCGCCGATCTGAGCCGCTGCGCCTGCAAAAACCAATGTTGTTAATAATATAATCAGAAATAACCTTTTCATGTTTTCTCCTTAAATTTATATTAACATGAATAGATTTGTTCGGAAACCCTATGGTTTCCTCTCAAGTCTTGCATTTTTTCGGGCTAAAGACCATGCAAAAAATTTTAATGAAAAAAAGGCC
>JAIRUY010000016.1 GCA_031254175.1 Treponema sp. | reverse complement strand
GGCAGCGGCGGCGCACGGAGAGCAGGTTCGTAAAAAGACAATGTCCGGCAGTTCTTATAAAAAAAACAAAATCCCGGTTGATATATTAAATGAAAACCCTGACGGCGACTATTGGATTATAGATCAGGCGACAAGGGACGCGGCGATTGCGCTGAAAGAAACACTGAAAGAATTTAAAATTCAGGCGGAAGTTACCGGCATCCGAAAGGGGCCTGTAATAACCATGTTTGAGATTCTTCCCGCGCCCGGCGTAAAACTTTCCAGAATAGTCGGTCTTCAGGACAATATTGCCCTACGTCTTGCCGCGTCTTCGGTTCGGATTGTAGCGCCCATTCCCGGAAAACACGCCGTAGGAATAGAAGTTCCCAACGCAAAACGGAATATTGTTTCTTTCAGGGAAATTATCGAAGGACAGCTGCAGCTTCCCGTAAAACGTTTTGAAATTCCTGTTGTTATGGGAAAAGATATTACGGGAGAAGCGCAGACTGTTGACCTTGTTCAAATGCCTCATCTTTTAATTGCCGGCGCTACGGGTTCCGGAAAATCTGTCTGTGTCAATTCAATTATTCTTTCGATACTTTATCAGCTTCATCCGGCTGATTGCAGGCTGATGCTGATTGATCCAAAAATTGTCGAATTAAAACTTTACAATGACATTCCTCATCTTTTAACACCGGTAATCACCGAACCCAAAAAAGCGTTTCAGGCTCTTCAATACTGCATCTACGAAATGGAAAGGCGTTATGCCTGTCTTGATTCTGTCGGCGTGCGTGACATCAGAAGCTACAACAGGCGGATTAAGGAAAAAAACATCGCACAGGAACATATGCCCTACATTGTTGTAGTGATTGATGAATTTGCGGATCTTATGACAACCACCGGCAAAGAACTTGAATCTACTGTAGCAAGGCTTGCCGCAATGAGCCGCGCAGTCGGAATTCATCTTGTGCTTGCAACACAGCGCCCTTCGATTGATGTTATTACAGGCCTTATCAAGGCAAACATTCCCAGCCGAATCGCGTTTATGGTTGCAAGCAAGACCGACAGCCGCATAATAATAGATATGGTTGGCGCGGAAAAACTTTTGGGCAGAGGCGACATGCTTTATGCAGGCGTGGTGGATCCGTTCCCGATCCGTATGCAGGGCGCTTTTATTTCCGAAGAAGAAGTTGAAGCGGTAGTTGAGTATGTAAAAACCCTTGGCGAGCCGGATTATATTGACGATGAAATTTTCTTTGAGGACGAAGAAGAAGACTCAAGTTTGTCGCTTTTTTCTGACGGCGATGATCCTCTTTATGAAAAAGCGCTTGAAATTGTTTGTCAGCAGGGTAAGGCAAGCGCAAGTTATATTCAACGGCGTCTTAAAATTGGTTTTAACCGCGCGGCAAGGATTGTTGATCAAATGGAACATTACGGTGTAGTCGGCCCTGCCCAGGGAAGCAAGCCCAGAGAACTTCTGCGTACGTAACTTCCGCCGGTTGTTCCTTCTTTGATTATTGGTTATTATAAAACATGGATTCTCAGGTAAAACAATCGGTCGAACTTTTAATTAATAACATCACGCGCTTAATCTCCGTTGATGTTAAAAAACTGGAATACATTATTGCCGCGCAAATTGCCGGAGGTCATGTAATACTGGCGGATTCTCACGGGGTTGGGAAAACTTCTCTTGCGCGGGCGCTGGCCCAGTCAATTAAATGGCGCCCTCAGGATTTGGCGGCGGATGGTAAAGATGGCGGCAGTGTTCAAATGGAAGGCTTCAGCCGCATTCAATGTACGGTTGATCTTCTTCCTCAGGACATTTTGGGTTATAACCGGTTTTTGGGTCATTCGAGCGAGGTGTTCTTTAACAAAGGACCAATCTTTGCCCATTTTGTGTTATGTGACGAAATTAACCTGCTGACTCCAAAAACTCAAGGAAGCTTTTTTCAGGTGATGGAAGAACAAAGCGTTACTATCGAAGGTAAACTTTACCGTTTAAGAGATCCTTTCTTTATCATAGCCACAATGAACTTAAAAGGCGTTCATATTTTTCCTCTCCCCGTGCCGCAGCTTGATCGTTTTATGATACGTCTTTCCCTTGGGTATCCCGGCGAGGAAGAAGAAAAAGAAATTGTCAACCGGCATGGAAAAATTGACGCATGGGACAGGTTTGAAAGCGTGATAGACAGCGCAGATTTAATCCGGTGGCGGAAAATGGTTGACGAAGTGCAAATGCACAGCGATGTTGTTACCTACCTTGTAAATTGCGTGAGACAGACAAGAATACATCCCGACATTGAAATTCCGGCAAGCCCGCGCGCTGGCGTACGTATTTCGCGGCTTGCCCGTTCTCTTGCTCTCTGCCGCGGTATGGACTATGTGTCTGTTGATTTAATTAAAGAAATATTTATCCATGCAATGGCTCATCGAATTATTACAAGGGATCCGTCCATACCGCCGGAGGCTCCGCTTAAAAGTATTTTAAATACAGTTCCTGTTGACACAAAAAATCTGCGGGGACAATAATGCCATTTCGCTTTCGGCAGGGATTAAAGCCCCGCTTTGAACCTTTTTTTACGCCGGCCGGTTTTGCGATTTTTGTCATCGCCATTGTTATTTTGATTCGTTCCCTTCTTGCGCGGAATTCCTATGAGATACTGTTGTCTTCTGCGGCTTTGATTTTTTTGTTAATCCTTGGAGTAATCGGCATCTGGAAAATGCGCAAATTAAAAGAAATGGAGCCCGGCTGGAAAACGCCGCTGCCAATGACGGCTAACGCTGCCGAAGACTCATTGATTACGGGGCTTGATGCAGGTATCCCCCTGTTTTTCCGTCTGCACTTTTTTGTCCGGGGCAGTTTTTACCCCGCAGGTGATAACAACGGCTGCTATGTTTCAGCGGAAACATCCTCTTCCAGAGGAGGGACAACAGCGCGGCTGTTATTGGATTTTCCCATGTCGGGAGTTTTTCAGGGGGAGGGGTTTTGCCAGCTTCGTGATATCTTTGGTTTTTTTTCTTTTGCCTGCGGAATAATTCAGCGAAGAACCGTTAAGGTCAGAAACGCTCCCTGTTTCGGCAAAGATTATTTTCTTAACGCGCAATCCGGCGCGGAAGACAGGCGAAACAAACAATCAAGTGATGAAGAACGGTATTATATGCGCGAATACGCTCCGGGAGACCGTTTCCGTGATATTAACTGGAAAAGTTCTGAAAAGATAGACGCGCTTATAACCCGCATATCGCCTGACAATCAGGAAAAAGTCAGCAGGATAGAAATTTATTTTCGTAATTACGGTCCTGTGAAAAAATCTTCTCTTCAGTCTCTGTGGATGCTGGATCGCGCAA
>JAIRUY010000230.1 GCA_031254175.1 Treponema sp. | reverse complement strand
CATTACCGCCATCGTTAAAAGCCTGTTCAGAATGTAAGAGAAAAGGGGAAAGCGCCGTTTTATAATGTAAAAAAGCTTTAATACCATATTTAATGTAGATATTGAATCAAATTTTGTATTTTTACAACAGTTTTTTTTGGTTTGTTGTCTTTTTAAAATAAAATACATCATCCGTGTTTTCACCGGAAAAATCTGTATGAAAAGCGCCGGCAGTTTCCGAAACCCCCAAAAAGAGCAGCCCGCCTTCTTTTAAAGCCGCGGACAGATTTGAAAGTATCCTTTTCCTGCCCTGCGCAGAAAGATATATAAAAGCATTCCGAAAAAAAATAAAATCATATAGCTCTTTTTGGGGCAGGGGCTTCATAATATTATGTACAAAAAAGTTGATGTTTTTTTTAAGGGAAGCGTCTACATGGTATTCAACAGACTGCGGGTTTTCCGGTTCTGCGGAAGGCTGGGATTTTTTTATGTAAGGCTCTGCCAGATAATGAAAACAGCTTCCGTCTTCCCTCATGGCACGAGCGCCGTAAATGCCGCTACAGGCTGCTTCAATTACCTTTGGGTTTATGTCAAATGCGTCAATGTGATAAGGGATGTTAAACGTTTTAATCAGCAAGGCAAGGCTGTATGCCTCACAGCCGGTAGAAGTCGCCGCGGAACAAATCTTTATTCCGGTCTTTTCAAATGAAGGCAGGAGATTCTTCAGAAGTGAAAAATGAGCGGGCTCCCTGAAAAAGTAAGTCTCATTTACCGTGAGAAAAGCAGCCGCCTCCCCGGACAAAAAAACTTTCCTTATTGTTTCTTCGTTTATTGCGCCGTATGTCTTGCAAAGATACTCATGTAATTTATTAACATTGTCAGGGTCTGCTTTTATTCCGTACCATTCTTCCGCCGCCCGGCTTATGAGATTTGTCATTTTACCAGCTTGTAAAGTTCGCCGGGAATCATTTCCAGCGGAAGAACTTTATCCACGCACCCTGTTTCAGCCGCGGCTTTCGGCATTCCATAGATAAGTGAGCTTTCTTCATCCTGGGCAAGGGTAATTCCGCCCATTTCATGTATCTTCACAGTTCCGGCGGCTCCGTCACTGCCCATTCCGGTTAACACCACAGAAATAACTGACTGTTTCAGACTTTCCGCGGCGGTTCTGAAAAGCACATCTGCCGCAGGCTTCTGATTATTTTCCGGTTCATTGTTGTTATAACATAAATAAATATCATTCTCATGGCTTCGCAGTTCGAGGTGTTTGTCTGTTTTGGAAATATAAACTGTGCCGGCTATGGGAACTTCCCTTTCTTCGGCAATTTTAACATTCAGGGATGTGTAATTGGCAAGCCATTGAGTAAAACTTTTATCAAAGCCGGAAGAATTATGCTGAACTATCACAACCGGCACGGGAAAATCTGCAGGGAGAAGAGAAAAAAAAGCAGACAATGCCTTTGGGCCGCCTGTAGACGAGGCAATTATTACAGCGCGCACACCGTCAGGCGGCTTGATAATTTCCTTAAAATTATTTTCCGCGGTGACCGGCAAAGATTCGGCAGTTGATGCTGTTTGATGCAAAACTGCTTTACCCCGGAAAGCTTTAACGCTGCTTATCCGTTTTAGAGTTTCAAGTATTTCCTGGCGCTTTTCCGGTGATAAAGATGCGGTAAAAATGTCTTTGGCATAAAACTCCAATGCTCCCTTAAGAGCTGCTTCGTAAGCGGTTTTCGCCGTGTCATGACTGGTAATAACTACAATAGGGACAGGTGTTTCCTTCATTACAGCTTCAATTACTTCAAGACCATTTTTTTTGGGCATTTCAATATCAAGAGTCACAAGATCAGGATTTAAAGACAGTATTTTTTGAATGCCGTCTTCTCCATCCGCTGCTTCTGCGATGATCCGGAAATTTCCGTCGCTTTCAAGAAAATCCCGGATTATCTGCCGCACCAGAGCGCTGTCGTCAACAATAAGCGTATTAATCATGATGGGGAAAACCTTCCAGTGCTCTCTAATAATTTTTCTGTATCAAGTACAAGGATCATGCTTTGCTCGTAAAAATAAACGCCTTTTAAGAAATAGAAAGGCACATGAAAACTTTCCGGCAGCCCGTGTATATTTTCTTCTGGTATTTCAAGTTCAATGTCGATCTTCGGCGTAAGCAGAATATTTTTTGCAGGTTTATCGGATTTTAGCACAAGCCCATGCGGAGCAGATATATTTTTCAGCTTAAACAGAACCGGAAGTGAAATAAATAATGTTTCATCTCCTTCTGTTTCAAATGCTGAAGTCTGAAAGCGGGCCTGAGGTATTATTTTTTCCGTTTGCTCTGATGGAATGCCAAGTTTTACTCCCTCCAATTCGCAAATAAAATATTTCACGCCGCCCTGCCTGCTGTTAGATTCCGCTCTGTCCAAAATCCTGTTTTATCCGGTTTATCAGTTCTCCGGTATCAAGGCAAAGAACAGGCTGCCCTTTCCATTCAAAAAAAGCGTTTACCGAAGATGAGATTTCGTTTTTTTCCTGTTCGGTTTTCATCAGTTTTTCCGGAGGAAGGTCTGCGATATCTGTTACATCATCAATAAGAAGGGCAAGTTTATCAACTTCTTCTTTCAGGACAATCACTTTCCCGGCGTTTGAAGTGTCGTTCAAAAGGAGAAAACCAATATCAATAAGCGCATAAGGAATGGAATACCGGTTAATGATGCCCTTCACATATTCCGGTACCAGAGGCAGGTTAAAAACTTTTTCCAAAGCTGCAACTTCACTTATTACCTTTGACGGCAATGCATACTGTTTATTACGGACAGTGAAAATAAGATATTTTTCATCCATAATAAAAAGTATATAGCAGGTAGTTTTAGGTTGACAAGATGACCATAACCCAAACCGCAAGACCGTCTCCCGGGGGTTACTTTTCCGCCATTGTTGTCGTTCCGTCCCAGTCCGGCGGCGGAGGATTTGCCTGGTATTCCGCTATCCGTTCAAGGTAAAGAGAAGAAAGATAATCATCTTTGCCGGCCTTGTTTTCAATTTCTTTTCCATTGTTAAAATACTGTTTTGCGGTTTCAAATTCACGCATGTGAAAAAGTTTTAGCCCTTTGTTGTATTGATCAAGAGCTTCGCGGTCAATAACGAGGGTATCCGGCGTTTCTTCATCTGCTTCGCCCTGCCATGCGTCATACACCGCATAAATGCCGACGGGTATGTCTTTTCCTTTTACGCGGATGCTGTCTGCTTTCCTGAAAATAAAATGATCTTTCGCGGCGTTATATGCAAATTCAGAGACGATAATTGGATGCTGGTAATACTTGGTAATTCCTTCCAGTCTTGAAGCGAGATTGACGGAGTCTCCGATGACAGTATAGTCCTGCTTGTTCTGAAAACCGATATTCCCGACTACACATTCACCGTAATTAACGCCGACCCCAATGCCGAATCCTGCTTTTGGCAGAATTATGCCGGAAGTATCCAGGCCGGAACAGGCCTTAATCATTCGTATCGCTGCCCTGATGCCGTTTGCAGCGGCGTTCTCCAGAGTTTTGGGAGCGCCGAAGACAGCCATGATCGCATCTCCGATGAATTTATCTATGCTGCCGCCCTCATCAAGTATTTCATCTCCCATTTTGGAAAAATAATAGTTGAGGAAATCCACCAGTTCCTGCGCCTGAGTATTTTCTGAAATTGTGGTAAAACTTCTGATGTCCGAAAAAAGAATAGCCACGGATCTTGTTTCACCCTGGGTTGATTGGGCAAGTGACTTTTTAATAATCTCATCCATTACATCCATCGGAACATAACGCGCAAAGGCAGACCTTGTTTTCTTTTGCATGATGTCCATCTGCCGCAGATTCAGGGCATTTGCGATAAGCGGTGATGCTGAAGAAAGAAAGACATTGAGGTTTTCCAGAATTAACGGAGAAAAATATTCCTTAATTGAAGCGCCGATATGAACAGTCGCAAAATCTTCACCGGAGTTTTTAAGGGTAAGCATGATGTAGGATTCAATTTTTGAGTCATTTTCTCCGGCATGGAAAAAATCTTTTACTTCGTTTGTAACAACCTTGTAATCGGAAAAGTGGGTATTAAAATCGGCAATTGTTATTGCCTTAAAATCCTCCGCTGTTTTTTGCGTGTATCCCGAGTTGTTGGCGTTGTACACCAATAAGCCGTCATCGGCATCCTTGATCATTATTGTGCATATTTCACAGCGGCAGACATTTTGTAAAAGAGCAAAAACGCCGCCGACTGTTTCTTCCAGCGAGTTGATTTTACCGGATAATTCCGCAAGCAGAGCGATAACAGTATTTTGAAAAAGCTTGTGATCAAAAAGGTTATTGATCATTTCCAAAAGGCAGGCATCGTTTATTTTTTTCCCTTCCTGTTTGACCGGTTAAAAATCAATCAATGGGCTTTCACTTAAAAGGCGGCGGATTTGATTTGCCAATTCTTCAAGGTTTTCAGGGGTTATTCCTGTGTAAAAATCCGCGCCGGACTCTTCCCCCCAGAAT
>JAIRUY010000122.1 GCA_031254175.1 Treponema sp. | reverse complement strand
CAAAAAAGCCGGAAATTGAAAAAGCAATAGAAGTGCCTGTATTCGCGGTAAATACCATACAGGTGTCTCGGGGACAAATTCTTGATTATATTTCGCTTTCGGGAGATGTAAGGGCAGGTTCTACGGTAGACACTTATTCGGACGCCTCAGGCAGGGTGACTCAAATTTATGTTTCTGTCGGACAGCGGGTAAACAGGGGTCAGGCTGTTGCTGCGGTTGATCCTTCACGTCCGGGCATGACATTCAGGGAAAGCATCGTAACTTCTCCGATAAGCGGAACTGTTGTCTCCATTCCCGCACAGATCGGGATGACTGTAAACCAGGCAGTGCCGCTCGCCAGAATACAGGGCGCAGGAGCTCTGGAAGTACAGCTTCATGTAGCGGAACGGTTTATTTCAAAAATGGCGCTTAACCTTCCGTGTGTCATTACACTTGATGCATGGCCGGGCGATGTTTTTCAGGGCAGTATCAGTGAATTATCTCCGACAGTTGACCTTGCCTCGCGTACCATGGAAGTACGGGTGAATGTATACGATATTTCTTCCAAACTAAAACCGGGCATGTTCGCAAAGGTACGGATTATTACAGAACAGAAAGAAAATATCGTAAAAATTCCTTCGTCTGCAATGCTTTCCCGTTTTGGAGAAAATTATGTATTTGTCGTTGAAGAGGACCCGGCAAGCCCGGGACACAGAATTGCCAGAAAAAGGACAGTAGTGCCCGGAATTCTTATTGACGGAGTGCTGGAAATCCAAAGCGGACTTGCACCTAACGAAGAAGTTGTTGCCCGCGGACAGACCCTGATTGACGAAGGCGTCAGGGTAAATGTTGTCGAACGGCTTAAGCCGCTCGAATAAGGGGTTCTAAATGATTGCAAAAACAATTGTTTCGCGTCCGACTACGTTTTTTATAATTTTTGCACTGCTTGTCGGCCTTGGCGTTTTTTCTCTGGTTAATCTTCCTGTCGATCTTTATCCTGATATGGATATTCCGTATATGATAGTCGTTACATCATATCCCGGAGCAGGACCGGAAGAGGTTGAACGATCCATAACCCGCACACTGGAGGCATCGCTGTCGGGCGTTTCCGGCCTTGATACAATAACTTCCACATCGTCCAAAGGTTCCAGTATGGTAATACTGGCATTTACGTACGGAACAAATATTGATGAAGCGTCACTTTCAGTCCGTGATTACCTTGATCGTGTAAGGCGTTATCTGCCATCCGAAGCGGATACACCCATGGTAATTAAAATGGATCCGTCAATGATGCCGATTGTGAGTTTGATGGTGACCGGAAACCGCACATCAGAAGAGCTGCTGGAAATTGCCGAAGATACGATTATTCCAAGGATTGAACAAACTCCCGGAATCGCTACTGCTTCAACATCCGGCGGAAGGGAAAAAATCATCCGCGTGGAAATTCCGCAGTCAAGGCTTGAAGCCTACGGGCTTACGATAACACAGATCCAGCAAATGATCGCGATTCAGAATATGCAGACATCTGTAGGCAGCATTACCGAAGGAAGTCTGTCTTATATCCTGACCGCAATGGGCGAATACTCTTCGCTGGAAGAATTAAAAAACACTGTTATTGCCTACAAAGGCGGCGGCTTCACAGGCACAGCCGTTGAGATGCCGCGCCAGATATACCTGCGCGACATTGCGGATGTTTTTGAAGGTTACCGGGATGAAACCAGTGTTGTGTTTGTAAACGGCCAGCCGGCGGTAATGCTTTCGGTACAAAAACAAACCGGGAAAAACTCTGTCCAGGCTGCCAAGGATCTCCGCGTAAGGCTTGCCAGACTGCAAACAGAACTTCCTCATGATATAAAAATCAGTGAGTTGTACAATACAACTGACATTATTGAAAACTCGCTCAATCAGGTAACAAACACCGCAGTTATGGGCGCTGTTCTTGCAATCGTTGTTCTTTTTATTTTCCTTCGTTCAATCAAACCAACAATAATAATCGGACTGAGCATTCCGATTTCAATCATGATAACCATGATGCTGATGTACTTTTTCGGCCTTACTCTCAACCTGATGACAATGGCGGGTCTTGTGCTTGGAATAGGAATGTTGATAGATAACTCAATTGTAATTCTGGAAAATATTTACCATTACCGTGAAAAGGGAGCAAAATTAAAAACTTCTGCCATCCTTGGCACCACAGAGATGATCGTTGCCATTACAGCGTCTACACTGACAACTCTGTGCGTATTCCTTCCGCTTATAATGTTCCAGGGTTTGCTGGAAATGGCAGGCGAACTTTTTTCCGGCCTTGCGTTTACTGTTGCCATTTCAATCGGGATTTCCCTGTTCACCGCCCTTTTTCTGGTGCCTGTACTTGCAAGCCATTACCTTCCCATTGTTACGCGAAAACAAAAACCGCTTAAAGGCGGGCTGGCGGTAATTGATGCGAAATTTGACGGTTTTTTCAAATGGCTGGACAATAAATACCGCGGAGCAGTAGACAAAGTGCTGCGTCATAAGTTAATTACTATCCTTGTAATATTTTCTTTTTTTGTAGCAAGCATCATTCTTATTCCCGTAATCGGATGGGAATTTTTTCCTGAGCAGGAAGAAGACAATGTTAGCATAACGGCTACTCTTCCTGTCGGAACCCCCCTGCATGAAACCGAAGCGGTATTAAAACAATTTGAAGAAATCGTAAAGAGGGAAATTAAGGGTTATGAAACCCTGATTGTCAGAGCCGGCTCGGGCGGATTATTCAGCGGCGGAGGCGGCAGCAACTCCGGCTCGCTGCGAATCAGCCTTCCTGAGTACAAAGACCGCATTGAATCCGCCAAGGAAATTGAAGATATCCTGCGTCCTCATTTCAGCGAATTCCCCGGAGTATCACTTTCTTTCAGCGGCGGCTCAATGATGGGTATGATGGGCGGAAGCAGCGTTGACATAACACTGCGTACCGATGACATCGTCAAGGGAAAGGCCATGGCGGAAAAAATTTCTTCTGTTCTTGCGGCAAATTTAAGTGATTATATTACAGAACCGCAGGTTGATTTGACTGACGGTCTTCCTCAAATCGATCTTGTCCTTGACCGTGAAAAAATGTACGCGCTGGGGCTTAATGCCTATACCGTTGGCAATGAGATAAAGGCTGCGGTTGACGGCGTTACCGCTACCAGATATAAATCCGGCGGCAAAGATCACAACGTTGTGCTGATTCTTGCGGAAGCAGATCGCAATACACGCCCTGCTTTGGATCAGATTTTCATAAACAGCCAGATGGCAGGCAGGGTTCCGCTTTCCAGCTTTGTCAGTTACGAAGAAACCACCGGGCCTCTCACTATCAGGCGTGAAAACCAAAGCCGTGTTATTCACATAACGGCAGGATCAAAGCCGGGAGTGAGGTTAAACGATCTTGACGCAAGGGTAGAAAGGCTGATTAAATCGGAAATACCGGCAGAAGACGATGTCATTATGGAAATCGGCGGCGGCAATACGGAAATGGCAAAAGTATTTATACGCTTTATCCTGATTATGGTTGTGGCAATTTTCCTTGTATTCGGAATAATGGCATCCCTGTTTGAATCTTTCCGCGATCCGTTTATAATAATTTTTACTATACCGATGTCGGTGATTGGCATTGTGGCAATTTACCTTGTTACAGGCACAATCTTTAATGTGCTGACTGCAGTAGGGCTTTTGGTGCTTGTGGGCATTATTACAAATAACGGCATTGTGCTTGTGGATTACATAAAACTGCTTCGCAAGAGAGGACTTTCCCTTCACGAAGCCTGCGTTGAAGCTGCGGGCAACAGGCTGCGTCCTATCTTAATGACAACCATTACAACTGTTGTCGCTCTTATCCCGATGGCATTCTTCCCCGGCGAAGGTTCGGAAATGGTAGCGCCGATAGGAAAAACTGTTCTTGGCGGCCTTACTGTCGGAACATTAATGACTTTGTTCCTGATGCCGACCGTTTATGCAATTTTTCACAAACGCACCGACCTGAAAAAAGCAGAGGCGCAAGCAAGGCGCGAAAGGATTGCCGCGGGTGAAGGCCGTACAAAAAAGAAAAAAGAAACTTTAGGAGATAAAAATGATACGCATTGAAATAATCGCCAACCAGTCAGTTGAAGAAAATATTCTGGAAGTTCTTGCAAAGGAAGAAGCCGGCAAGTTTTATACAAAATACCCAAACATCCTGGGGGTTGGCTCTTCCGGCCCCCGCATGGGAGATTCAGTCTGGCCGGAAGTAAACTTTGTGATTGTGATTTGGTGTGAAAAAAAAGAAGCTGCCAAGATCAAACAGGCTGTTGAAACAGTAAAAGAAAAATTCCCTGACGAAGGAATAAAACTGTTCGGTATTTAAAACCTAACAAGTCTGATAATCCATTTTACGCTGTAGATTTTGGTGAATATATTTACGAATTTTTACTCTAACTTCCGGATCGATTCGCTGAGTGAATAAAAAAACATAAATTTTTTCACCCCCGTCCATACGTGAACCGAACACAATGGCTTCAACTTTAAGAAGTATGGTATTTAATCTTATCTGGACATCTTTAAAGAGGGTGTTCTTTGCCAATTCAGTATCTTTTTCAAAAGTACAGGAAATACCCACAACACTGATGTCCTTGACAGTGCCGTTAATGTAATCACTTTCAAACGGCATATTAACGGTCGCCATGGATTCAGCTTCGGTTGTAGCCCTGATAAACTTACGCCTGCCTTTAACATTTAATATATTTAAAATTTCCAGAACCTTTACTGCGCATTTGCTCATGTCATGTTTCATGTGCATATATCCGCATACAGTATGAAGGTCATTTATATATTTGCTGCTTTTTTCTTCGCTGTTGTTCGTGGAAAAAACCCCTATTTTTACTTCCGGAAAAGCTTTTAGTATGCCGCCAATCCATTTTTCCCATTCAGGTTCTTTCATCCCTTCATCAATATTCACAAATACAATGGCATCGGAGTATTTCTTTAGTACCCGTCCCAAACGGGCAGGATCCTTGGAAGAATATACTTCATACTCATGCTGTATCAGTTCCCCTATAACCTGTTCCTGTATAGCTGTCGTTGGGAAGAGAAAAAATATTTTTTTTCCGGTCAGATCAGATGAAGGCGCATTGCTCATAGAAAATCCTATAAAAAATAAATTATCTAAAACTAATAAGCTCCATTTCAAAGATCAAAAAACTGTTGGCAGGAATAAGGCCGTTGCCGACATCGCGGTTTCCGTAGGCAAGTTCTGGAGGGATAATCACAAGCCGTTTTTCTCCGGCCTGCATATCAATAACCATTTCATCCCAACCCTGAATAACCTTGCCGGTTCCGGCTTCAAATTCAAGCGGAGTTCCTCTTAAAATGGAAGAATCAAAAACTGAACCAGAAAGCAGCCTGCCCGAATAATGTACTCTAACGGTATTGCCGGTTCCCGGTTTGCCGCCGCTTCCCTGCTTCTGTATTATGTAACGAATGCCGGATACTGTCTTTTGTGTATTCGGATAATCGGAATTAATTTTATCAATATCAGCATGGCTTTGAGCCTGCATTCTGGCGGCATCTTCTGTTTCCTTCTGTCCGAGCAATCTGTCAAAAGCCGCCTGATCCGCAGAAAATGCATTTGCCGCCTGTCCGTTTCGTATAATTGTAATTTTTTCTATCTTGTCTCCCTGCCTCACCGTATTAACAATATTCTGTCCCTGAACAACCTGTCCAAAAACCGTATGTCGTCCGTCAAGATGAGGCGTAGGAACAATGGTAATAAAAAACTGGCTGCCATTTGTGCCGGGCCCGGCGTTTGCCATGGAAAGAATACCCGGTTTGTCATGCTTCAGCGCCGGATCAAATTCGTCAGGAAAACTATAACCGGGTCCTCCACGGCCATTTCCCTGGGGGCATCCGCCCTGTATCATAAAATCCTGTCCGTCTCCGTTTGCCCTTGAAATTACACGGTGAAAGGTTAATCCGTCATAAAAACGTCTGCCCCTTGCAGCATTCATTTTACCTTCCGCCAGCGCTACAAAACTGCAGACTGTGATGGGAGCTCTCTCATATTCAAGGCGTACTACAATGTCTCCCCTGTTTGTTGTAATCCGTGCGAAAAGCCCATCGCCAAGATTTTGACCGCTTTCACCTCTTGCGCACATAATAAATAAAACTCCTATTAATAATGTAAAAAAATATTTTGCTGTTTTCATGCGGGTATTATAACAGTTTTTAACAGCCTAGTCTACAGTAAAAGTTACTTCAGCTTCTTCATCGCCGTTTTTTACATTTAAGATATTGTTACCCTGAATCCGGGAAAGGTAAAATACAAACGGCCTTCCCGTACTGAAGACCCGGCCGTTGTGCGTTATGTGCAATGTATCGCTCTCTCCGCCGATAACCTCCACCGGTATTTCATCCATGCCTGTCCCGGGACTTTTAAGATATACAAAACCTGTGCGCGGAGTGACAATTTCAAGCGGACGGGACGCATAATCAAGAGCGCCATGCCTGTCTACGGAATTAAACCACGACTGATACTCAGCGGGAAACATTGTAACACTGCGGTTGTTCACAATTTGATGCCATGTGCAGAACCTGCCTTGTTCATCAAGCGGCACATATTCATCAATGACAGAAAGACAGGCTTCCGCAGGTCTCATGCCGGAAACAGCGCAAATCCGCCGCATAATCCAATTTTCCGGCGCCGGAAAACCGGAAATAAAAACTCCTCTCGCCTCTTCCAAAACAGTCAGAGTGTCACGTACAATGGCAGCGGGAACAGAGCTGCCCGTTCTGCCCATAACTGTCTCCCCCGTAAAATTTCCCATCCACGCTCCAGCAGTATATTTTCCGGTTGCCCCAAGCGCGACAATGCTTTGATATTGATTTGCGGTTCCCGTCTTAAAAATTGCCGGAAAAGAAGTTCTGAAATTTCTACCCGAACCAAAAGCCAATACACGCGCATTTGAGTCCGATAAAAACGAACATATTATCCGCGCGGTATCTTCGGAAAAAACACGCTGCTCCGTCAAACCGGGGTTTCCCAGTTCCCAGGTAAGCGGCAGATAAATGCCGTCACGCGGAAAAACGCTGAATGCACGTACCAGTTCAAACAGACTTACAGGCGCGTTTCCAAGCGCGAGTCCAAGCCCCGCATCTTCGGCTGTACCTGAAAGAGAATCAAAACCAATCGAAAAAAGCATATTGCTGTAGTTCTGCACACTCAGTCTGAAAAGTAAATAAACAGCAGGAATATTAAGACTGGAAGCCAATGCCGCACGGAAAAGAATCGGGCCGTTAAAACGTTCGTTGAAATTCCGCGGAATGTACAATTCACTTTCTCCAAAAATCATCTGTATATCCGCTATGACATCAGCCGGCTTAAAACCATATTCCAGCGCCATTGCATACAAAAACGGCTTCATGCTGCTGCCCGGCTGATTTAAGGCCAGAACTCCGTCTATCTGCCCTGCAGCCTCTGTGTTGAAAAAGTCAGCGCTTCCAACCCAAGCGAGTATTTCCCCTGTGTCGTTATCAATTACAATGGCAGCGCCGTTTGTAAGACGGGAAGAAAAATGCCGGGTTACATTACTCGCAACAGCATCTTCAATATAACGCTGCAACGGCAGATCAATTGAAAGGTGCATTTCATTAACAGAATTGCCGGAAATTAAATATTCATTGTTAACCCTTCTGATAAGGTGCGGCAGTTCAAAAGGATAAACAAAACGGCGAGCCGAAGAAGAAGTAAATTTCCAGTCAGCTTCATCAATCTGTG
>JAIRUY010000093.1 GCA_031254175.1 Treponema sp. | reverse complement strand
GACTGCCGGTAACTGCGGAAAACGGCGGGATAATTGGTTTTATTACAGATATAATTGAAGGCGGCGGCGGCGATCTTGTGGAAATAAAACTTACAGATGGTGAAATTAGACTTGTCCCTTTCAGGCATGAGTTTTTTCCTGAGATTTGCCCGGAAAAAGGTAAAATAAAACTACAAAATCTCTGGATTCTTGAATGAAGCTACGCTTCATTCTTAATATTTAACTATGCAGCTATTAGGCCGCACTAAATTAAGGTTATGAATGAAATACACCGTTTTAACGCTATTCCCCGAAATTACAGATGTCTTTTTTTCTACTTCCATCATGGCAAAGGCAATAAAGCGCGGAATCATTGAATATCAGGCGGTAAATATCCGTGATTACGCTTTTGACAAGCACAAAACATGCGATGATGCTCCCTACGGCGGCGGCCCTGGGATGCTCATGCTGCCTGAACCGCTCAAACTGGCTCTGGAAGCCGTTGGCTGCGGTCACCGCCAGAAGGAAGATCGCCGCCGCGTGATTTATCTTTCCCCTTCCGGCAAGCCATTTAATCAGGAACTGGCAAAGGAACTTGCTTCTGAGCGGGAATTGGTGCTGATTTGCGGCCGCTACGAAGGCATTGATCAGAGGATAATCGATCGTTATGCAGACGATGAAATTTCCACCGGCGATTATGTTCTGTCTTCCGGGGAGATAGCGGCGCTTGCAATTATCGATGCTACATACCGGCTGGTGGATAACGTAATATGCGCTGAATCGCTTGCAGAAGAAAGCTTTTCAGACGGACTTTTGGAGTACCCCCAGTTTACACGCCCGGAAGATTTTGATACAATAAAAGTTCCTGAAGTTCTGTTGTCCGGGCATCATGAACAAATACGTCTTTGGCGGCTTGAAAAGAGGGTTGAAAAAACCCTGCGGCAAAGACCGGATTTGATACAGCGCGGCAGAGAGCTTGGGATTTTTAACAAAGAAATTATTAATATCATAGACCGTCTGACCGCAGGTTCAGCGGGCGCCGGTTAAGGAGAAAAAAAATGAACGAAATCAAGGCTATCGAAGCCGCCCAAATGAAACAAGAACTCGACCAGTTTAAGATTGGAGATACAGTTAAGGTTCACTTTAAGATAGTTGAAGGCAAGAACGAGCGTGTACAGATCTACGAAGGTCTTGTAATAGCGATGAAAAATTCCCGTGTAGGAAAAACCTTTACAGTACGGAAAATTTCCTACGGCGTTGGCGTAGAAAGGGTATTTCCCCTTCATTCACCAAGAATCGTTAAAGTAGAAGTGATGCGCCCCGGCAAGGTCAGGCGGGC
The DNA here is from genome assembly GCA_031254175.1 of Treponema sp. Classification (GTDB taxonomy): domain Bacteria; phylum Spirochaetota; class Spirochaetia; order Treponematales; family Breznakiellaceae; genus WQXQ01. The sequence continues at coordinate 10,637 of JAIRUY010000093.1, read as the reverse complement.
AAAACTTTACTACATCAGGGAAAAAATTGGCAAGGGCGCAAAAATCAAAGAGCTTATTGTCAAGAAAACCGCAAAAACATCTAAAACTTCAACTGCTGAATAAAAATTTAAGTTTTTTCGGCATATTTTCTTATTGATATTTTACTCTAAATCTTAACAGGCTTATAAGACAAGCAATTTTTCCCATTGAATTTCTCAATTTTCCTGCCGATATTTATAAGGGGAGTCCTGAATTTTTCTGGCTTAATGTTTCCCTGCCAGATAATTGGTTCAAAAAGGATGTTATAGATGAATAAAATTGATACCAGTGCTCTTCGGGTAGGGCAGCTTTTTTCCGCTCCTGTATATTCTGAAGGCAGTAATTTACTTGTACCGGCGCTGGTTCCTCTGCGGCAAAAGGATATTGATCTTCTTCTTACCTGGAAAATTGAAGCTGTATCAACTGAAGGATATGTTGTCGAAAGTGATGAAGATGAAGCCAGCCTTGAAGAACTTGATGAGTTACCAAGCAAGTTTTCAATCAGCGATGTGCAGGAAAATTCCACTCCCTACCGCGCATACAGAAACCTTATTGAAAAGTTAAATATATTATTTACCGGCTTAAAGTCCGGAGTTGATGTTGATATGCGTAATGTTGACAATATTGTAATGCAGCTGCTTCAGGACTTGCGCGCGTACCCTGACAATTTTGTCGATTATATTCTTGGCGGAGAAGTTTCCGGACATGAACTGGCAAAAAGTTCCGTAAATACTGCAATAATTTCAGCCCTAACCGCGCAGGAGCTCAAACTGCCTCACCGCAAAATTCAAAAAATTGTCGCAGGGGCGCTTCTTCATGATGTCGGTATGCTCAGGCTGTCAAAGGGAATTACCGAAAAAAAAGGCGGTCTCTCTGAGGCTGAACTTGAACAGATTAAAAGCCACCCTCTTCATACCTCAAAAATTGTCACCAAAGAATTAATGGGGCCAAGTGAAGTTAACTTAATTGCCCTGCAGCACCACGAACGATGGGACGGTAAAGGCTATCCGGATCACCTTGCGGGAGCCGCTATTGATATTGGAGCCAGAATTGTGTCTGTAGCTGATGCGTTTGAAGCTATGGTAAGCAAAAAATCCTACCGGAATTCGATGGTGGGTTATCAGGCAGTAAAAAATCTTCTTGCGGATAACGGCCGGCGATTTGATCCCAATGTAATAATAGCTTTTACCAAAATCATTGGCATTTACCCAATTGGATCGATAGTAAGGCTTAATGATGACTCTGTCGTCAGAGTTGTCAGTATTCACACGGACGCTCCGATGCGCCCTGTAGTTAAAATGCTTATGGACAGTAAAGGCAAAGTTCTTGATCCCAAGGACGCAAAAACAATTAATCTTCTGGAAGAAAAAACTCTGTTTCTGAAAAAAGCGGTAGATCCGTCAGAAATTACCGGTATTTAATGAATAGCGCTGCTGTCGGCAAAAAGGGAGAATCTCAGGCTGCCGCTGCCCTTGAAAACGCAGGTATGGACATTATCGCGAAAAATATCCGGTCAAAGTTTGGCGAAGTGGATATTGTGGCCGTTGAAGGGGAAACGATTGTTTTTGCGGAGGTAAAAACATGGTCTGCCTACGGCATGGAAGACCTGCAATACGGAGTCAACTTAAAAAAGCAGCATAAAATTATTAAAACAGCTAAGTATTTCCTGTCAGAAAATCGAAAATATAGTAATATGACAATTCGCTTTGACGTGGTATTCGTCAAAAAAAACCCGCATTGCGAAAGCTGCGAAGTTACCCATCTTGCATCAGCCTTTGAGGAGAGTGTATGATGTTGGAAAAGGCTTTGGATTCCAAAAAGTTTACTCACAAAGTATGGCCGGACAGACTGGAATTCCTGCGGCAGCGTATAAACAATGAAGAATATCTGCACGCTGCAATTCAAAGACTGGCTCTTGTTTTGAGCAAAGAACTGATGGATATAACCATGAAAGGCGGAATCAATGAGTGGAAGAGGCGGAAACAGCCGTAAAAATCGTCACCGTTTTCCCGGACGGAGAGATGAAGCGCAAAAATACGAAAAGAAACATATAGACAACCCTTTTTCCGAAGTAAAACCTGAAGCAAACCAGCAGGACAAACAGGAGCGGCTTCTTTGGACAGCGCCGGTTCTGCCTGTCAACAACCCCAAAACCACCCCTGACTGCGCATGGTGCGGCAAGCAAATTGCCGACATTACAACCGCAATTTCCGATAAAGACACAGGCACTCCTGTACATTTTGACTGCGTAATTGCCAGGATTGCCGAGGCAGAAACCATGGAAGCTAACGACAGCGTTTGTTATATCGGAGGCGGACGATTTGGAATAGTCAATTACAACAACCCTCCGGACGCAAAGGACTTTTCCATAAAAAAAATCTTTGAATGGGAAATCAAAGATAAAATTAATGAATGGCGAAGACCTATCAGTGAATATTTTTCGATAACCTGAAAGGAGATGTTATGATTGGCATTATTGGCGCTATGGAAGACGAAGTAAGTCTGCTCTGTGAAACCATGGAGAAACATTTTCTCCAGGAAATAGGGCGTTTCGAATTTCACACCGGGAAGATTGAAGGTAAAGATGTTACTATTCTGCGCTGTGGTATTGGCAAAGTAAATGCCGCGGTAGGCTGCGCGCTGCTTATTCAGCAGTTTAATCCGGCTTGCATCATTAATACAGGTTCTGCCGGCGGAATTCATCCTGAACTGAAAATTGGAGATGCGATTATTTCCACTGGTCTTGTTTATTATGATGTTGATGTTACAGCGTTTAATTATCTTCCCGGGCAGCTTCCCGGGCAGCCGCAAATTTATATGGCGGAAGAAAATCTGATAAAAATGGCTGAAGACGCAGTCGAAGATCTGAAAAAGGAAAAAATCCTTCCGGAAAACTTTAATCACAAGCGCGGACTAATTGGTTCCGGAGATACATTTATGCATGAGGCTGAAAGAATTGAAAAAGTACGCCGTCTTTTCCCGAACATTGCCGCAGTGGAAATGGAAGGCGCTGCCATCGCCCATTGCTGTCATCTTTTCTCCATCCCTTTTGTGGTAATACGGTCGTTGTCGGATATTGCGGGCGCTGAATCGCCCATGAGTTTTGAAGAGTTTCTTTCAATAGCTTCAAAAAACTCCGCAAATATCGTAATGAGGATTGTAAAAAACAAAAAGCCCGCCGTTTAAGCGGGCTTTTCAAAAGCTTTAGTGCATCACCTGGCGTATTCTGTAATTCTTGTTTCGCGAATCATCGTAACTTTTATGCGGCCGGGATATCGAAGGTCATTTTCAATCTTCTTGGCAATTTCTTTTGCCAATTCTCTTGCCTGATCGTCAGATAACGTCTCATTATTCACCATTATGCGCAGTTCGCGGCCGGCCTGAATAGCGAAAGATTTGTCTACGCCGTTAAAACCAGCTGCAATATTTTCCAGATTTTCAAGGCGTTTCATGTAATTATCAAGAGTTTCCTTGCGCGCTCCGGGACGCGCGGCGGAAATCGCGTCCGCTATTTGCACAATGACAGCTTCAACACAGGTCGGTTCAATGTCATTATGATGGCTGCCTATTGCGTTGATAATCCGCGGATCTTCTCCCATCTTGCGCGCCATATCCATGCCGATCTCGGCATGGTTCATGTCGGAATCGGTCTCAACGCCCTTGCCGATGTCGTGTAACAAAGCGGCGCGTTTGGCTATTTCCCGGTTGCAGCCGACTTCCGCAGCAAGCATGCCGGCGATAACCGCCACTTCCCTTGAATGCTGGAGTACATTCTGGCCGTAACTTGTGCGGAAATACAGCCGCCCAAGGGCGCGGACAGCATCCTGCTTAAAGTTGTGGATGCCCATGTCAAAGAGGACTTTTTCACCTTCTTCAAATATTTTCTGTGATATGTCCTTGCTGACTTTGATAACAACTTCTTCAATCCGCGCCGGGTGAATCCGTCCGTCCAGAATAAGCCGCTCAAGGGCGATTTTGGCGATTTCCCGCCTGACAGGATCAAAACACGAAATTACCACCGCTTCCGGCGTATCATCAATAATAATGTCTGCGCCCGTGAAAGTTTCCAGCGTGCGGATGTTCCGGCCTTCCCTGCCGATGATCCTGCCCTTCATTTCATCGTTGGGTAATGTAACGGATGAAACCGTTACGTCCCCCGTAACATCAGTAGCGAGCCTTTGTATTGTGGTAACCAGAATATCACGGGCTCTTTTTTCCGCTGCCAGATTGGTTTCCTGCTCAATCTTGTTAATGAGCGATTGAGCGTCATGTTTGGCTTCGTTTTCCAGGTTTTGAATGATAAGAGACTTGGCTTCTTCGGTTGACAATCCCGAAATGCGCTCAAGCTCCGATCTGTAGCGCTGCTCTTCCTGAGAGAGAACTTCTTCCCGGTGTTGAAAGGCTTTTTCCTTTTCCGAGAATATCTGTTCTGTCCGCTCAATTTGAGCGGTTTTTTTATCTATAGCTTCTTCTTTTTGTACAACACGGCGCTCATACCGTTGTAATTCAGCCCTGCGTTCCCGAGTTTCCCTTTCCTGCTGGTTCCGTTCACGGATTACTTGTTCTTTTGCTTCAAGAAGAATTTCCTTCTTTTTTGCCTCAGCTTCTTTAATTGCATCATGTTTTATACGTTCAGCAAACTGCTCCGATGAAGTAAGTTTTATTCTGGCATAAAGCCATCTTATTATCCAGCCAAAAATTAACCCGGCAAGTAAGGCAAGAAGGCAGCCAATCCATATTTTCGGATCCATTGCTTTACCCCTTACCGCAGATTATTCAAATCTAAGGTAAAGGATACTATATATTTGACAAAGAGTCAAGTTTTGATTGTGATTTACATTCTGAATTCTTCGCCGAGGTACACTTTTCGGACCATTTCGTTGCCCAAAATCTCTTCGCGGCCGCCTCTGGCAAATATAAGACCGTCTGCAATTATAAAAGCTTCGTTGGTTATTTCAAGGGTATCACGCACATTGTGGTCGGTAATCAGAACGCCGATGCCTTTGTCAGCCAGCCGGCGGACAATCTGTTTGATTTCAAAGACAGCGATTGGGTCAATTCCGGCAAAAGGTTCGTCCAAAAGCAAAAATTTGGGCTCAGTAGCCAGAGCTCTTGCAATTTCAGTACGCCGGCGCTCGCCGCCGGAAAGGGTATATCCAAATTGTGACCGTATCCGCCCAATGCTGAACTCGCTGAGCAGGCTTTCCAGCTTTTCCATTTTTTGGACTTTTGTTAAATCTCTCCGGCTTTCCAGGATAGCCCAGATGTTCTGCTCAACTGTAAGTTTACGGAAAATTGACGCTTCCTGAGGAAGATATGCAATTCCCATTCTTGCGCGGCGGTACATCTGTTTTGAAGTAATATTTGTGTTATCCATGCTGACTGTTCCTTTCGTGGGAGTATAGAAACCGACAATCATGTAAAAAATGGTGGTTTTGCCAGCTCCGTTAGGACCCAGCAGACCGGCAACTTCGCCGTTTTGCATGGTAAAACTTACGCCTCTGACAACTTCCTTTTTCCCGAATTTTTTATGTAAATTATTTACTCCCAGAACGTGATAATCAAATTTTTCTTTTGGCACCGCCGCCGGCTGCTGCACTGACGGCTGAGGGGATTCTTCAGAAATGATCTTTTTTTCAACGATCTTCTTTTCTTTTTTCATAATCTTAATTTGTTATAGTCCCCGAGACAGAGCCTTGCATTATTACATCGTCTGTATCCAAATCAACCCGTATCCGGTCTGAACGAAATTCATCGTCTTTTTTAAACACCACCGGAAACCCTGTCAAATCAAGCAATTTTTCGGCTCTGTTATAAACTGCGTATTCAGAACGGCAGACCATGTCGTCTTTGAAAAGGCGTACGGAAATTTGAATAACAGTGATTTCGTTTTCATCATCATATTCTATAAAACGGCCTCTTGCGACAATTTCGTTTTCCCTGTCTTCCAGTGTTGAGTTGCCCTCCAGACGCGCGACTTTCAGCGTACGGTCATAACGAAGCCTGTCTGTGCGGAACAGGATGTTTTTTTCTTCTTCAAACCCCCACACATTTCCTGTGCAGTCAATAAACTGGTTGTCGTCTCCGTGAATCTCTATTCTGTCGGCGCGAAGCAATATGTTGTCCGATCTGACTTCCGCGTTTCCGGTTAAAACAGTTACCTCTCGTCCAAGAGCGCTTGAACCGGACATCCTGTCCGCTCTGAATGAAAAAGTATCAGCGTTTGCAAATGTAAAACCGCATAGAAGAAAGGAAAGAACAGCCAATGGCAGACGCAGGTTATTACCCTTCATTATTTTTTCTCCTAATCCTCATGTATGTATATGCCGCGGACATTACCGAGGAATTCCCATGTGCGCGATCTGGCATTACCCTGAAGACCTATACCTGTAAACATAGTACCGTTATTCCTGTAAATGTAAACCGGATCATTTCTTCCGGAGGAAATTGATTTTGGTTCATCCTTCCATTCAAGTTGATATGTATCAAGGATAATGTCTTCGGCATTAACTTCGAGCCTGACATTCCTGTCCATGAATATATCTCCTGAAGCAATTTCTACTGAAGCAATTCCCACGTTTCCATAAACATTTACCGCATCGCCTTTTTCGCCGTATTGCTCAAATGTTATATTTTCAAGTTTCATTAAATTTATGTTTTCATACCGTTCAACACGATCCGCAACAATGCGCGCCAAAGGATCTCCGGATCTTACCCGCATATACTCAACATTTTCCATGATAAGGTCGGGTTCTTCTTCTTCTGAAGGGTCTTTATCGCCGTAATTAAAAGTACATGACCAGACAAAAAAGAGGGAAAGAATAAAGCTTAAAAAAAGATTTTTTTTTATCAATTATACTCCAATTTCGGAATCTCCGACAATCTCAAATTGTCAGTGAATACACTTCTTTACTATGGCAACAAAATCCCTGAACAGGGGAGACGCTGCTGTCGGTTTTGATTTAAATTCCGGCTGGAATTGTACTCCGACTCCCCATGGATGCCCCGGCCATTCTACACACTCAACCAGAGTGCGGGCGGAATTAAAGGCGGCTAATTTTAAGCCTGAAGAAGCCATTTCCTGACGGTATTGATTTGAGAATTCATAACGATGTCTGTGGCGTTCCCAAATTTGTTTTTCGCCGTAAGCAGCCCAAATTAAGGTTTCGTCTTCGATTACAGTTTCAAAAGCGCCCAAACGCATTGAGCCTCCGTAATTGGTAACATTGACCTGCTCTTCCAGGAGGCTGACAACCGGATGTTTTGTACCGGGATTAAACTCCGTTGAATCAGCGTCACTCCAGTTTAATATATTGCGCGCCCAGTCAATTACCATGATTTGCATACCAAGGCTGATTCCAAAATAGGGAATTTTATTAACCCTTGCCCAGGCGGCAGCTTTTAGCATACCATTTATTCCCCGCATACCATAACCGCCCGGAACCAGAATGCCGTTAATGCCGTTTAAAACAGCATCCGCATTGTCCAATTCTTCCAATGTTGAAGAATCGATTTTTACCAGCTCCGCCTCCACGCCGCATTCAAGGCTTGCGTGAAACAACGCTTCGTACAGCGATTTATAGGCATCGTGCAATTCCATATATTTCCCGACAATGCCTATACGCACCTTGCCCTGCCGGGCGTTAAAACGCTCCATCACGGAATTCCACGGACGCATTTCCGCATGACGGCATTCCACGCCCATCTTCCGCAAAATTATCTGATCCAGTTTTTGATCAAAGAAAATAATGGGTTCTTCATAAATTGTAGTGTTAATATCCGGCGAAGAAAACACAGCGTCCAAATCAACGTTGGTAAACAGGGAAATTTTCCTGAGTGTCGGCTCATCAAGCATTACAGGAGCGCGGCAAATCAATATATCAGGCTGAATCCCGATTTCCTGCATGGATTTTACCGAGTGCTGAGTGGGTTTTGTTTTTAGTTCTCCTCCGCCGACCTCCGGGATCAGCGTTAAATGTACGGAAAGAACATTTGTTTTGCCGCACTCATGGATCATCTGACGGGCGGCTTCAAGGAAAGGGATGGATTCGATATCTCCGACTGTTCCGCCTATTTCTATGATTATGACATCTGTATCATTTTCTTCTTTCGCTACTGCCTGAATACGGTTTTTTATTTCATCTGTAATGTGGGGAATGACCTGAACACAGCGTCCAAGATATTGCCCTTCTCTTTCTTTGCGTATAACAGATTCATAAACCTGCCCCGTCGTTATGGAGTTTGCCTGTGTCAGGCGCCCCTTTGTAAATCTGGCGTAATTGCCGAGATCAAGGTCAGTTTCCGCTCCGTCATCGGTTACATAAACTTCACCATGCTGATATGGGCTCATTGTTCCCGCGTCCACGTTGATATAGGGATCGCATTTCATCATACGGACATTAAGCCCTCTGCTTTCCAGAAGAGCGCCTATTGAAGATGCGGCAACACCTTTACCTAAACTGGAACAAACGCCGCCTGAGACAAAAATAAACTTGTTCATGTAGTAATATTATTGTGAATTTTTGGAGAAGTTTCAAGGGAACTTTTTCAATTAAAAGCCTGTGTGTCAGCCAACAATGTGCTTAATAACGCTGCCAGCCGGGCGCTTTCCCCGGCAGACAATTCTCCGGGCAGGATAACCGGCTGAAGCGGAGTTGGCGGCAATAAAAAGCCGGCATCCAGAAATTTTTTAAACAGGGCAGCCCATTCGCCGCTTTCCGGCTTTTTTTCCATAAAAAGGTAGATGCCTTCACGGCGCCATCCTTTTCCGGAAAAGGAGCTGCTCTGTAATACTTTATTAACGTGAGGCAGCACAGGTTTTGCCCGCTCCGGCGCGGCAAGAAGATCATAGACTCCTCGTGCCGCCGTTGCAAGCAAAACAGGTGAAAGAATGTCGTCCGGCGGCAGCCGCTCAAGCAGATTTTCGGATTTGGCCGCAATTATACAAAGTCCGACAGGCAGCCCGTTACGCCAGGTGTGTATGCCCGGAAGCACAGGTATTAATAGTGATGTTTCCGAATCGACAGAAAAAGGGTCATCAGGCTTTAAAAAAGGACGCCAGATATTTAAATCTTTTTTGTGCTTCTGCGCCGCCGTGCCGCTGTGAGATCTCTTTTCAGAAAATATGTCAACCAGCTCTTGCGGCGGCGCGGCATAAAGCCGGAAACTGCGTCCTTTAAAGATCTTTGACAACGCATTAAGGTAACGGTTTTCGTAAAAATGGGGAAAAGGCGCGTACAAGCCGCGGTTTGCGGCATTTTTTAATTCACGGAGCATATTCACAGGAGTATGGCCAAGCACTGCCGCGCCGCCGTTTTGCCAGAGATCGATTAAACGCCCGCTTTTTGTGTAAAGGCGGAAACCTCTTGCGCGAAGAACAGCCGGGACTTGTTTTAAAAGAGAAAAATCACTGCTGTCAGCCGTCATGCGTCATTTCCCATTTTTTCAAAAGCTCTGCCCTGATACTCGCTTAAAAAACGAGTTTCCTTTCCGTTGTCAAAACGAACATTAACAACGGGGCCGTCTTCGCTGTCCTTTACTTCCATTACCGCTCCGTAACCGTAATTTTCATGGTATAAACGCTGTCCGCGCTGCCAGCCCGATAGTTTTTCGATGTTGTCTTGCGCAGTTTTCTTCTGGTGTGCAGAAGAACCGGTGTACGCCATATATGGTACGGCGGCCTTGTTATTGAAATTATAGGGGTTAAAGCTGTGTCTTGCTATTGGTTTGCGTCTGTTCACCCGGTCGTCTATTTGCAGATAATTTTTGTCAATTTCCCGGATAAATAAAGAAGGTTGTGTTGGCATGGTTTTTCCGTATATCCTGCGCTCTGCGCAGTTGGTCAAATAAAGTTCATCCATTGCGCGGGTTGCGCCCACATAAAAAAGCCGTCTTTCTTCTTCCAAGTCTTCGCCTTTTTTATCATCTCTCGGAAAAATGCCGTGTTCAAGTCCTGTCATTATTACGCGCCTGAATTCCAGTCCCTTGGTATTGTGAAAGGTGATAAGCGTTACCGAATTTTGCCGGCTGTCTGCGCTGTTTTTTGCTGTGTCTTCCAGAGAGCGATCCAGTTCGATATCTTCAAGAAACTGAAGCAGTCCTTCCGGGCTTTGCGGATACTCGATGGCCGCATTCACAAGTTCCTGCAGATTGCTGATTCTGTTGTTTGCCGTAACATCATCTTCTGCTCTGTGATATTCAGCAATCCCGGAATCCTTTACAATTTGCGCAATGCAGACCGAAAGGCCTTCGCCTGCCATAAGTTCGCTGTGTTTTTTCAGAGCTGACGATTTTTTCTTCTTTACATTTTTTTGCCTTTGCTTTTCCGCATCTTTTCCGCACTCTTCCGCAGGCATCTCTTTTTCCAATAAATTTTTTCCGGCTTCAATCACTTTAATAAATTCATCCAGACCTGTGCGGGCTTTCGATGGCGCTGTTTTTGGCTGCGCAATATCCAAATTTTTGCAGGCTTCCAGCAAGTTGCCGTTGTGGTCTTCGGCAGTGTCAATTATTTTGTCTGCTGTTACGGGACCGATACCTCTTGCCGGTTTATTCACTACACGGCGGAAAGCTACTTCGTCGCGCGGATTTACGAGTAACGCCAGAAGCGCAAGCGCAT
>JAIRUY010000043.1 GCA_031254175.1 Treponema sp. | reverse complement strand
GGAGCATATTCGCAAAGACGCATGAGTTTTCTGCAATTAAAACTCTTTTCCTATCCATTTGCTTCTCCGATTAAATCCCTTATGGCGGCTGTAAGTTCGTGATCGTTAAAAGTATTTTTTACAATATAGCGGTTTGCCCCAAGAGAGACGGCCTTGTTTTGATCTTTCTCATCCATTTTTGATGTAATTACAATAACCGGTATATTTTTCAGGCTGTCATTTTTACGGATATTCTCTATCAGCAAAAAGCCATCCATTATCGGCATGACAATATCTGTGCATATCAAATCGTACTGGTTGTTTTTTGCCGCACCCAGCGCTTCGGAGCCGTTTGCCGCCGTATCAACCTTGTATCCTTCGGCTTCAAGAATATCGCGCACAATATCCCTTGTCGGACGGGAATCGTCTACAATCAGAATTGATTTGCGCATACGCTCATAATCCACATGGCGTTTCTTCATATCTATGGTTTTAGTACGCCGTGCCATTTTTATCACAGTCGGAATATGAAGCGCAGGTATCATTTCATAATCTTCGTTCTGCACAACCCCGGAAAACACATCCATATTTTCCATAAATGACGGCATGTTTTTTAAAATAACCTGCTGCATGCTGCTTATTTTATTAACCGCAAGCGCCACTGTTTCTTCATAGGCCTGGACAATCACCGCAAAAATTGAATCGCTTTCTTCCTTTTTTTTATCTGTTTCGATCTTTAATATATGATGAAGATAAAACAGTTTAATTATTCGTCCGTTATATTTAATTCCCGGGCGGTCTACGATTGTAACAATATCTTGTGTTTTTATGAGCAGCACAGTGTCAACAAAGTTGGCGGGGATAATGAATTTCATATTTCCGGAAGTAATCGGGAAGCCCATTAAAGCGGCCATCGACAGCGGAACGGAAATGGTAAATGTAGTTCCTTCGCCTGCCTTTGTCTGAATGGCAATGCTGCCTTTCATGCGTTCGATATTATTTCTGACCGCATCCATTCCCACGCCGCGCCCTGATACATCGGTAATTTTTTTCGCTGTAGAAAATCCGCTTTGAAATATAAAGTTGATAAGTTCCTCTTCTTCAAGAGCGGCAGCGGTTTCGTCCGAGACAAGACCATTATCCGCAATTATTTTCCGGATTTTTTCCGTATCAATTCCCCTTCCGTCATCAGTAATGGTGACTTTCATGTTTCCGCTTTCCCTGACGCAATTTATCACCAAAAGGCCGGTCTCGTTTTTTCCCGCTGCGCGCCGCTCTTGCGGAGTTTCAATGCCGTGATCTATGGAGTTTCTGACCATGTGAAGAAATATTTCGGACAAATATTCTGTCAAATTTTTGTCGATTTCATTTTCTGATCCTTCAATTTTAATTCGCACTTTTTTGCCCAGTTCCGAAGCTATTGTAAAAACATTCCTTGGATATGCGTCAAGAACCGTGGAAAGCGGCAGCATACGCAGGGAAATTACACTGTTATACGCTCCTCGTATATTATTGCCTACATCCAGAGAATAATTTTTTACGAATGATCCAAGCCTGCTTGTCATCAATTCTATTGAACGGAATTCCTGAAGCAGGGGAGAGTTTAACGGCTGGTGAATGCTGACAAGTTTGGAAAATTGCCTGGACGCGGCAGTGATGGCTTCGGTGTCACGGGCGATATTTCTGGCGGCTATTTCCAGAGACTGAAGCGCCGCCATGCTGTAGATAATGTCGTCAATCCGTTCAATTGAGATTCTTATGCTTTCGGATTTTTCTTCCTCAAGCAGCTCACCTCTGGAACTGCTTGAGGAAGCCTCTTCTTTCTTTTTGGGCGCTTTTTTTGTTTTAGGATGTTCCTGACCGGGCAGGGAAAAATCCTCGTTCGCGGCAAGAGCGGATAATTCTTTTTCAAATAACGCTGCCTGTATATCATCAGTTTCACCCGAACTGATTTTTTTTATTCCTGTTTTTATTTCATCAAGAGCCGAAAGCAGGAGGCGCACAGAGTTGTCATTCAGGGATATCCGTTCTTCTTTTATTGCGGTAAAAACAGTTTCCAGAGCATGCGAAAGAATTTCAATGTTTTTAAATTCAAGCATCCGCGCAGAACCTTTTAGGGTATGCAGATGCCTCATAAGTGTTACAAGATCGTCAAAGATACAGGAGCCGTCTTTTATTTCAAATAGAAGAGTCTCCACGGTCTGGACATTTTCCAGTCCTTCTTCGGCAAATTTTTCAATGTACCTGGATTTATCAATCGCCATTCAGGAGCCTTTCCAGTTCATTGGTCTGTTCAGCCAATATTCCGGCCGTTGATGCCGCCGATTTGGATGCGCCGATAAAATATTTTAATCTTTGGGAAATTTCTTCGATATCAGAGAAAATTTGTTTACTGGATTTTAATTGTTGATGCGTGGAGCCTGTGATTGTCTGCGCCTGATTGGAAGTTATTTCAGCGCCGGCCCGTATTTCTACAAAGATGCCTTCAAGGTCTTTAATCAGTTTATGGCCTTCCGCGATTCTGTCGGAACCTTCTTCGCTGTATAGGATAAGCGAGGAAGATGAACTTAAAATTTCTTCAACCTGTTCACGGATTTGGCGCGTAAGTACATTTATATTATCAGCCAGCCTGTTTACTTCTCCGGCTACCACAGAAAAACGTTTTCCCGCATCTCCTGCGCTTGCGGCTTCCAGGGCGGCGTTAAACGCAATAACTTTTGTCTGATCTGTAATTGTGTTAATGGTCCGCACAATATCACGTATTTTGTTTACTTTATTGCTTAATAATATTATGCCGTTGATAACTCCGGAATTTTTTTCTTTGATGTCTTCCATTTTTTTTATGTTTTTTTCCAAAACCAAAAAACCGTTAATTACATCTTCTTCCATTTTTGAGACTATTGCCGCTACACTGTTGGTTTTTTCTGCAATTTCAGCGGCAATTTTTGCGTTCTCATCAATAGATATTTCAATTTTCTCAATGCTGCCGCTTTGATTTTTGTCCGAAATCAGGTTGTCTTGCCCGAAAAGGGTGATGGCTCCGGCAGATTCTTTTACAGACGCAATAAGTTTGACGGTTTTATCCCGGAAAGTTGTTGCGTCTTCGCCTGCTTCAGCGGTTTTATTTTCCAGGCTGTGGATTTTTTTGCTTAAAGAGTATAAAAACGGAATTGTAATTGCTCCCATTAAAACAAACCCTGCAATAAAAAGAATAACCTGACCAAGCATTACAAAAACTCCTTAATGGAAAATCCTCATCTTTGAGGATTTTCAGTACGGTACTTTTCAACTTTCCCTTTTAATTCTACTGACATTCCATTGAGGCTGTCGGCAATCTTTGAAGTGGAAGATGTGGCAATTACAAACTGTTTTACACCTGCGGATATTTCCTTTAAAGCGCTGAAAATCTGCGTAGAAGCCAGTTCCTGCTGCTTGCTGAGATTGGAAATCTGCTGAGAGCGTGTTGCAACATTCTGTGAATTGTCGACAATATTCTCAAAAACGGTTTTTTGTTCACTCATTCTTTCATAGCCGATTTCGATTTGTCTGGAACCACTGTTGGCTTCGCTTATCAGGATTTGTGAAGCATTCTGCACTTCTTCAATTTTTTGTTTAATTTCATTTGTTGAATCGGCCACATTGTCGGCAAAACGCCTGATTTCGGAAGCAACCACCGAAAATCGCGCTCCTGCCTCGCCGGAAGAAGAAGCTTCCAGAGATGCGTTAAACGCAATAAGTTTTGTTTGATCCGCAATGCCGTCAATGATTCTGATGGCTTCGCTGATTCTGATAATCATGTCAGACAGATTCCGTATTTCGTTTATGATCTTCTGATTTTGATTTCGTATATCTTCCATCATATTCTGATTCGCTTCTCTGATATCCGCGCCTTTACTGCTTAAATCCTGTGTTTCCATTGCCAGATTGGCGACTTCCGTAGTTTTCAGGGCAATCTGTTCCGACAGATTTTTGCTGCTTTCCATTGTGCTGACAATCTCAGAAACGCTGGTGGACTGTTCATTTGCAGTGGTTGTTATTTCTTTTGATGATGAAGAAAGATCAAAGACCGAATTGGCAACAAGCTGGGTACTCTGCTTAAAGCTTCCGAAAGTAGAACGGAGTATATTGAGGAATCCGTTAAAAGCCGTCATCAATTCTCCGAATTCATCTCTGGAGTTTATGGGAAGCGACATAGTCAGATCGTTTTCGTTTAAGCCCTTAAATAACTTGTTCATGCTTTTTACCGAGCGGTTGATGTCTTTTGTTATTAAGAATACAAAAGCAAAAGCAAATCCAAGAGAAATCAGAACCGTCAATAAATATGTAATCAGCATTTTCCGGGCAGTAACTGTTTTGCGTTCCAGTTGATAATCAAGATGCGCAAATGTTTCATCCCACACCATGCATAAATCGGTATTCAAATTTGAGATAGAGGTCATGAGTTCAGAAACAGCGATGGGATTTTGAATATTAAAGCCTGACAACCTGCGAAATTGAGCGAATAAAGTATCGGTATTATCCTGATACTGTTTTATTAACCCTTCCAGTCTGGTAAAATCACCGGCGTTTTTTGAATCTCCGTCCATCGCGGCCTTTAGGAAAGATGTAATTCGATTATTGTCAGATTCAAGCAAAATACGGCTGTTTCGGACAACTTGCAGATCGGCAGAAGCAAGCATGTTAGCGGTAATATTCAGCGGGCTGCCTTCATACGGTCTTGCGTTGAGCCTTCGTCCAAGAGCCTGGGCATCGGCAAGTTCACTGTTCCATCTGGCGACAACACCATCCGCATTATAGAGGTTTTCCCGTAATAAATTGCCTGTGCTAAACAGTCGTAAGGAGCTTTCGGGTATAACGGAAAACGCCGAAGTGATTAAATAATAAGCGTTCATATCCGAAACCAGAATCAACCCTGAATGTTCGCCGATCCAGTTTATCAAACCTGCAATGGATGTATAAAAATCAAGATATTTTTGAAATATTTCTTCATCATCTTTGCTGGTTTTTTTCAATGCTTCCCATTCAGAGGGCAGGTTTGGCAGATCTTCTCCTTCTGTTCTGTACAGCCTCATCTCCCTATCAAGCGTTCTTGCTGCTTCAGTGATCTGTTCATCCAGCCGCCTCAGGTTTCCTTGCTCCAGCCCCAGATAGACATTGAAGTATTCGGGTAAAGCCTGCATAACCGCTACTGTGGGTCTGAGCTTATTTATTCCGTCACGTTCCCTGATGTTTTTTCTTAGTATTACAACAGAAGTTGAACAGATAAAAATAAGCATTACCGCAATTGGTATCAAAAACACAGCGCTGGAAATCATTAGCTTGGTAGAAATCTTAAATTTTGAAAAAATCATATTTCCTCCAAAAGAAAATTTGGCAATATTCATTATATACTAAAACAATGAAGACAATCAATAATGGACTTGTTCGACAACCCGCAAGCTAACGCTTGCGTTAGCAGTTGTCTTACAAGTCTTGCAAAATGCTATGCATTTTGTTGTTTTTAAGCGGAAGTTGTTCAGAAACTGAAGTTTCTGAACAACTCTGATAGCTGTTTGTGTTCTTGCCCGGCGCGTAAGAGCTTAGGTGCCGGGTGAATGCCTTTGCACGAAATAAAAAAAGAGAATTTTATGCATATATCTTTTTTTACATGGAAAAAAAATAAAACTTGTGTAATATTTAATGTATGAATAAAATAAGCCCTGAGAAAATAGTCGGGCAGTTTGCCATTTATGGTGAATATATCGATTCTTCCTCCTTTGGAAGCGGACACATCAACGATACTTTTCAGTCCCGCTGGAATCAGGCGGGGGCAATACTGCGTTATGTCCACCAGAAAATCAACCAGCATGTATTTGTCCAGCCGGACAAGGTAATGGAAAATATCCTGCGTGTAACTACCCACATCGCAGAGCAAAACCGTTCTCTGGGGCTGCCCGACTGGAGCCGCCGCTCTCTTGTCGTGGTTCCCGCCAAAGACGGAAAACCGTGGGTGCGCGATGCCGAAGGAGGCTGGTGGCGGACTTATCTGTTTGTCGAAAACAGCCATACAAAAAATATGCCTTCTTCTCCGCAGGAAGCCCGTTTTTTGGGCGCCAGTATCGGCCTCTTTCAGAAACAGCTTTCCAATCTTCCGCAGCCCAGGCTTCATGATACAATCCCTAATTTTCACAACATGGAAATCCGTTACAGGCGTTTCTACGAGGTTCTGAAAGAAGACATTTGCGGCAGGGTAAAAGACGCAGGCGGGGAAATAGATTTTGTGCGGAATAACGAAGAAAGGGGCGCAGTTCTCATCCGTGCAATGCAAGAAGGGCGAATACCTGAAAGAATCTGCCATAACGATACAAAAATGAATAATATTCTTATTGATGACAAGGATTCAACAGCTCTTTGCGTCATAGATTTGGATACTGTTATGCCGGGAACAAGTCTTTTTGATGTCGGCGATCTGATTCGCACCGTTACAACCAGCGCAGCGGAGGACGAAACGGAGCTTTCTAGGGTTGAATTTGATACCGTGTTTTTTGAAGCTCTGCTTGATGGTTATCTTTCAGAAGCTTTGAATTTTTTAACGCCGGAAGAAACCACTCTGATAGCTGAAGCCGGCAGAAACATTACCCACATAATGGCCTTGCGTTTCCTTACCGATTATCTTGAGGGAGACAAGTATTACCGTATCAGCCGTCCGGCTCATAATCTGGAACGGTGCCGTAATCAGATTGCTCTTATAAAGTCAATGGATTCAAAATTTGAAACAGCGGTAGAGATTGTAAAACAATTAACAAATGAGCCATTCTCAAAACTCGGTTAGTTTTGGGAAAGCCTCAAGTTTATTCGTGCTGTTTTCGTACCGAGTTTACATATTTTGAAGGGGCTGTAAACCGGACGCTTTTGTAGATTCGGGAAAAATATAACGGATCGTCATATCCTACCATGGTTGCTGCTTCATGAATCGACAAAAGCGGATCGGAAGCAATAATGCTTTCAAAGCGCTGTATTTTCTTGAGTATGCAGATTTTCTTGAAACTCATTCCCAATTGGCGTTTTAATGTATGCGAAATTGTGGAACGGCTGTAATTTACCGCCGCGGCAGCATCGTCCAGATTAAGCGGCTTTGATATGTGTTCATCTACCCAACGAACTATCTGTTCTGTTATGCCGGGCTGGCGGATACGCACGTATTCGCGGGTTACAATAAATGAAATCGTCATTGAAAAAAGCCGAAGCATGTTATCCAATGCCGGTTTATCAAAAAAAGGCTGCGCTTCATAAGCCTCCATAAGTTCCTCATTGGAAAAACCGGCTTTTTCCCAGGAACGGAGTATCTCTTCCGGCAGCCTATGACTTGTCCTGAACTGACCAAGCAAGCCATAACCTACAAGTTTTTCCTCAATTTTAATTGGCAATACAATTTCAGAAAGTCCTGCGTAACAATTGTAGACGATTGTTTTATCTTGTTTTTCACAGTGTTCACACATCACTTTATCCTGACGGCAGCAACGATACCGTAACCGGAGCTTTTTTTGAATCAGTTGACAAAAAGCAGAACCCGGATTCTGAAGCCCTACGACCATTTCTTCCATTCGTGCGGAGAAAATCGTTATTTTTACCTTAAAACAGTAAGCAAAACTGTCTATTAGCCTCTGTACTTCTTCATCAAAAAAGAGCCCCAGCTTGCCTGAGGGAAAACGGGGATCAATTGGCCAGTCGTTTTCCATGTTTATCATAAAATTTCAATATACATGACTATATTATAGTTTTGCACAATTGTCCATGTTATTTACTGATTTTGTCATGGAAAATTAAGGAAAATATTATTATTTTGAACGTAGAAACTTATGTTTCTACATTTTTGATGAGGAGGAAATTCAAAATGAAACGTATCATTGTATTACTTATTGCTGTTTTAATGGTGTTGTCGGTTTTTAGCGGCTGTAAAAAATCCGATGAAGCAAAAATCGTTTACTGGTCTATGTGGAATGAAGCTGAACCACAGGGGCAGGCAATTGCCAGAGCGGCAGAAGCCTTTACCAGGGAAACAGGGATCAAAATTGAAATTAACTTTAACGGCCGTGATATTCGTATGACCCTGCAGCCAGCCTTGGATGCCGGGGAAACCATCGACATTTTTGATGAAGACGTTGACAGGGTAAACTCCGCTTGGGCAAATTACCTTCTGCCTCTGGATCAGTATATAGCCAGAACCTATTCCACAACCAATGGTCAGCCCTTTAACACGGTAGTTAACAGCGCCATGATGAATATTGTAAGACAGCTTGGCGGCGGTTCGGTAAAGACAATCCCTTACCAGCCGTTTGTGTTCACCGTTATGTACAACAAGGATCTTTTTAGCAGGGCCGGAATAACCACTCTGCCAAAAACATGGAATGAATTTCTTGATGTTTGCGCCAGACTGAAGGCGATTGATATTCACGGCATTACTGTTGACGATGCCTATATGGCGGCTCTGGCCGGCTACTGTTTTTCCCGTATTGTCGGTTTGGAAGCCACAATGAGAATGTCGGCTAACAACGATTTCTCCGGCCCGCAGGTCCTCCGTTTCGGACAGATCTGGGAAAACATGGCAAGGAACGGTTACGTGCATCCAAATGCCGCGTCCAACGTTTGGCCTGCCGGACAGGTTAATGAGTTTGCGCAGGGAAGAGCCGCAATGTACCTTAACGGCACATGGCTTCCCAACGAAATCAAGGGCAATGCCCCCAATTTCAACTGGGGTTCCTTTGCGTTCCCGGCAATTGACCCGGCTGGAGACGGTATTGAAGCGAATAACATCGGCGCCCAGTGCTTTGGTATCAACAAGAACACCAAGTATCCCGAAGAAGCTTTTCAATGGGTCGTGTGGATGACCACCGGCCGCTGGGACGAAGGGCTTGCAATGGAAAGCCTTGGTATACCAATGGGTAATGATTCACAGTGGCCCCGGCAGCTTGCAGAGGCAAAGGCAGTCGTAGACGGCACAACAAAACGCCTCCCCTGGGCCGCCGGCATGGAAGACAGCGCTGATATCAACGCGAAAATTAAAACTAACTTCGCGCGTCTTATCAGCGGCAGTATAAATGCCCAGCAGTTTGCCGATGCAATGAGACGCTAAGGTTAACGTGACCGCAAACCACACGGATTTTTTACGAACAAATTATTCGTGACAGTCCGTGATGGTCTGTGGTAAAATAAATATTCAATAGAGTTGTTCGGGACATTCAGTTTCCGAACAACTTTATTTATAAAAGTATGAGGTATGGAAAATGTTAAAACCAAATAGATCGGTTATTTTAATTTTTTTAGGACCTGCGGTGCTTTTCTATTTGATAATTTTCCTTTACCCCACCATCCGCACCATTGTTATGAGTTTTTTTGCCGTTGAAAGCGTGTCTGATCCGGTTTCAAAGTGGTCTTTTAACGGCTTGGGCAATTACATTAAAATTTTTAATACTGCGATATTTATTCAATCCATGAAAAACATCGGGCGGATTTGGTTTTTCGGCGGACTTGGCGTGATGTTTTTGGCCATGGTCTTTGCGATGATTCTGACAACAGAAAATTTTAAGGCAGCCAAATTTTTCCGCGCCGTAATTTACCTTCCGAATGTTGTAAGCGCCGTTGCCATGGGAACCATGTGGCTGAATTATGTTTATAATCCGGAATACGGTCTTTTAAACAGTATTCTGTCTACCCTAAAAATTGTTGAATCCGGTCAAATTCACTGGACAGGTCCGGGACTGCGTTTTTGGAGTTTGCTTGTAGCCTATTGTTTCGGCATGGTTGGCTACCACATGCTGATTTTTATCAGCGGCATTGAACAGATACCTAAAGATTATCATGACTCTGCCACGATGGAAGGAGCCAATATATTTCAGCGTTTTATTCACATAACTCTTCCCTTTATACGCGGTGTTACGCGTACAAATATAGTTATGTGGACGGTATTTATTGTAGGTTTCTTTGTTTGGGGCCAGCTTTTCAGCCCTGTAAATCTTTCCAATGATACGGTTGCGCCGTTGAATTATATGTACCAGCTTGTTTTTGGAGCGTCTTCGTCGGCGAATGTTGTCCGTGACTCTGGGGCAGGAGCGGCAATTGGTATGACAATGATGCTGATTGTTATTGCGGTGTTTTTCTCCACGAGCCTTATTGTGCGAAAAGACGATACGGAGTTATAGCATGAGACAAGTTTCATATTCGAGATCATATTACGCTGCTAATCAGCGGCGCAGGAAAGAAGCTAGCATGAAAAATGCTATTAGTTATTTTCTGGTAATAGTGTGGGTGGCCTTTACTTTCGTCCTGATAGGCTGGGTCTTTTTCGCTTCTCTTTCCACTTCATCTGAAATTTTCTCAGACCACATGTTTCAGTTCAGAAGCGGTTTTCAGTTTGAAAATTATGTTAAAGCATGGAATACCCAGCGAGTCTCGGTATTTTTTATGAACTCCCTTTTATATACCATTGTTTCCTGTACTGCCATCATTCTTATTTCGTGCCCGGCATCTTACGCTTTGTCGCGTTATAATTTTCGCGGCAATACGATTATTCAAAATATGTTTGCCGCTGCTCTCGGCATCCCGGTAATCATGCTCATCATGCCGCTATTCGGCCTTGCATCTGTTTTTAGGCTGGTCAACAACCGCTGGGTAATTATGTTTTTATATATAGGAATGAATGTGCCTTTCGGAGTTTTCTTTATGCTGGCTTATTTTAAAAACTTAAGCGTTACTTATGAAGAGTCGGCTGCAATAGACGGATGTAATCCCATCAGGACTTTCTGGAATATCATGTTCCCGCTGGTTCAGCCGGGTCTCGTTACGCTTACGGTTTTTAATTTTATAACGATTTGGAACGAGTTTTTTATGTCGTTGATTTTTGCTAACAGGCCTAATGTCCGGCCTGTAGCGGTTGGATTGTACAATATGATTCAATCCATGCGTTATACTGGTGACTGGGGCGGTATGTTCGCAAGCGTTGTCATTGTGTTCCTGCCCACATTTATTTTGTATATTTTTCTTTCGGACAGAATAATTAAGGGCGTAACAGCCGGCGCGATTAAAGGCTAGAAATATTTTATGAAAGGTACAGTAATTCGACAAAGCAAATTGAAATTGAAAGGGTCGCCGCTTTGCGGGGAAAATCCGCAGCCTTTTTTCCGGCAGCCGGATCTTGCGGTAGCGGCAGGACAGCATATTCCGGAAAATAAAAAATACAGTTTTGGGCGGGAGACCGGTTTTCGTCTTCTTCCGTATACTAAGCAGGATCGTTACAACCGGGAACTTGTTGATATGGAATTCGATTCTGTGATAATGGAAAACGATTTTCTGATCGCTGAATTCATCCCCGCTCTGGGAGGGCGGCTTTGGTCGCTTTTTGATAAAAAGCGCAGCCGTGACATAATTTACCGTAACCCTGTGTTCAGACCTGCAAACCTCGCAATCAGGGACGCGTGGTTTTCCGGCGGAATTGAATGGAACATCGGCCGCTTTGGTCATACAGTGCATGCATGTTCGCCGGTCTTCGCCGGTATTTTGGAAGATGAAGGCCTGACAATTCTGCGGCTCTGGGAGTTTGAACGCCAGACACAGCTTTTCTGGCGTATAGAATTCATCCTTCCGGCAAATTCTGATGTTTTGTTTTGTTATACAAGAATTGAAAATACATGCAAAAAAGACAAACCTTTATACTACTGGATGAATGCGGCAATTCCGGAAACTCCCGGAATGCGTGTTTTTAGCGCCTGTGATGAAGTGATCTATATCGTGCCGGGTACAGGGAAAGTCAAAACGATGGATTATGGAAAACTTCCGGATTTGCCGGTTTTGCCGGGCAAAGACGCAAGCTATCCTGCGTTATCTGATTATTCAAATGAGTATTTTTTTCAAAACGATCTCTGCGGCGAAAATGGCAGTCAAGACTCTCTGCCCTGGGAAAGCGCAGTGTACGAAGACGGTTTTGCTTATGGAGAAATGTCGACTCTTCCCTTGACCTACAGGAAAATGTTCTGCTGGGGTTCAGGCAGGGGAGGGCAGCGCTGGCAGGATTTTCTTACTCTGCCGGAACAGGAAAGATATCTGGAAGTGCAGGCAGGCCTTGCGCCGACACAGCTTCACACTTCAGACATCAAAGGCGGTCAGGTTATTGACTGGGCAGAGGCTTTCACTGCTTTTAAGGCGGATCGAGACTTGAGCCATCAGGAAAATTACCCTGCCGCAAGGGAGTACATAAAAGATCAGCTGACAAAACATATCGGCGTTTGCGAGTTAAATGATGCTCTTGAACAGGGACGCAAACGCAGCAGCATGGAAGCGAAGATTATCTGCATGGGAAGCGGCTGGGGCGCATTGGAAACGCAGCTGAAAAACCAGTCCGCTCCGAACGGTTTGTCATTCCCCGATGATTCTATCGGCGAACCGGAAAAACCATGGGCTGAACTTTTGCGGACAGGTTTGCTTCCAATACAAATGCCTGAGGATTGCCCGGGAAGTTTTGTAGTTGATGAAGACTGGGAAAAACTTTTAAAGGCAGGCCAAATTCGTAAAGGTGACTGGCTGACTCCCTATCATTTGGGTGTAATTTATTTTGAAAACGGAAATGTCGAACAGGCTGAAAAACACTGGAAAGAATCACTTAAACAAAAAGAAAACCCCTGGGCCTGCCGGAACCTTGCTCTTGCCGCAATTCGCTCAAGTGACATTCAGTCCGCGCTTGACCTTTATCGCCGCGCTTTGTGTTTGGCCGGAAGTGAGGATCAATCTTTTGCAGAAGAGTATATCCCTCTTCTGCTGACTGCCGGAAAGGAAGATGAAGCCGCCGCAGAATTGGATGCCTACATGAACAAAGTTGGATTGCAGCGGTCCAATGGACAGTTTGAAAAATTATCTGTCCCCATTTTGGAGGCTGCTGCCAAAATTGCCCTGAATCGCGGAGACGATTCTTTTCTTGATAAAATATTTTCCATTGAGCAGGCGCACCTTCGCGAAGGTAATACTGTGTTTATTGAAATATGGACAGAGAGGGAAGTCAGGCGTCTTTGCAAAACAGGCATGACGCGAAATGAAGCGGAAGAAAAGATAAAAAAAGCCATGGCTGATGGCTCTGTTGTTCCTCCCAGAGAAATTGACTTTCGGATGTATTAACAATTCGGGAGAAATACCAATGAATATTTTAATTGTAACTGCGCTCTTCGCGTTTGCACTTTTGTTTTTACTTGTAATCCTTATTCTGGTTAAGCTCTATTCAGGTAAGCCGAATGATATTTCTCCTCAATTGCTTGATCTGAAAAACGAAATAAATGAACTTAAAACCAAACAATTGGAAAGCCAGAAAAGATTTCTTATGGATATGGGACAAAGCTTCAGTTCGGCTCAGAGTAACATAACAAGACAACTTGATAATTCAAACCGCGTTATCGGTGATATTCATAACAAACTTGGCGCTATAGAAACCACCGCAAAGAACCTTCAAAATATAGGAGAAAATATTTCTTCACTTCAGGATATATTGCAGGCGCCGAAGCTTCGGGGTAATTTGGGCGAATACTTTTTGGAAGAAATGCTGAGACAAATATTCCCAAAAGAAAATTATGAAATAAAATATAATTTTAAAAACGGTACACAGGTAGATGCTGTTATAAAACTTGGAGACGGAATTGTTCCGGTGGACTCAAAATTTCCCTTAGAAAGTTTTTTAAGGCTTGTTGGCGCGGATAATGAAGAAGATAAAAAGCAATATAAAAAAGAATTTATTTCCAGTGTCAAGAAACGTATTGATGAGATTGCTTCAAAATACATTAACCCGGCGGAGAATAATTTTGATTTTGCGATGATGTATATTCCGGCAGAGAATGTTTTCTATGAAACCATAATTAATGATTCTCTGACCAATAAAGATTATGAAGTTTTACATTATGCCATGTCCAAGCGTGTAATTCCTGTTTCCCCGAACAGTTTTTATGCCTACCTGATAGCTCTTGTGTACGGATTAAAAGGCCTAAAAATTGAGCAGGATGCAAAAACGATACTTGGCGAACTGTCAAAAATTCAGGATAGATTCGGGAAATTTTTCGCTGATTTCAGTTTAGTCGGTAAACATCTCGGTAACGCTTTGGGTAAATTCAATGAATCTGAAAAAACGGCAGAAAGAATAAATGACCAGGTAAATAGAATAACCGGACAAAAAAACGAACTTATCGGTGAATAGCTTGACTTTAAAAGCCTTGGGGCTTCCGCCTGGACGGGCGCTAACCGTGGTTCCTACAGTATCCCTTCAGCTACATAAAATCTTATGGTAACGGCCAAGGCAATTCTTTACTGCCGCAGTCTTCCAATCCTGTTTATTGTGTCTTGCTTGACATTTTCCAGAAAAACCTGTACTTATGTCCCATGGATTTGAAGAAAGTCACAAACATACAACTGTACCATAATTTTTTCCACTTT
>JAIRUY010000229.1 GCA_031254175.1 Treponema sp. | reverse complement strand
GTTATGCTTGGATATTTTAATGATAAAGAAGCGACAGAAGCAGCATTGAAAAAACACAATGACGGCAGGTTATGGCTGCACACCGGCGACATAGGCTGCATGGACAAGGACTGGTTCTTTTATTTCAAACAGCGCGCAAAACGGGTCATAAAAACTTCCGGCATTGCGGTGTATCCATCACAGATAGAGGATGTGCTGAATAAGCATCCTGCGGTGCGGCTTTCATGCGTTATCGGGATACCCGATGCAAGTCAGGGAGAAATACCCAAGGCATTTATACTGCTAAAAGAAAAAAATACGGCAAGTGAAGAGTTAAAGCAGGATATTATTTCCGCCTGTAAAAAACAGCTAATACCTTACTCGTGTCCAAGAAGCGTTGAATTTGTCGAAGAAATGCCCATGACCAATGTCGGAAAAGTTGCGTATCGCGAGCTTGAAAAAAGGGAACTTGCCAAATAGAAAACGTTTTCGCTATTTCGCGGTGCTGCACAAATCCAAAACTTTAAGCCTGCACTGGGCCCGGCGAAGTCTGGCTTTTGCATTGCCTTTTTCAAACTTAAACTGGGCAGAGAGCAAATCTTCTTCCGCCTGCCGCTTTGACTCAAGGGCGCGTTCTCTGTTTATTTCTTCAGGCCATTCAGCAGTTTCAACTATCAGCACGTTTTTATTTTCCTTAACTTCCAGAATGCCGCAGGAAACAGAAGCATAGAGCCAATTACCGTCTTTGTCTTTAATTCGCAGCATACACTCAACCACAGGCGCGATAATACCGGAATGGTTTGCGTATACGCAAGCCTCTCCGTCCGCAAGATTAAGGATTATTGCCTGCACTTCGCCGGTAAAAAAAAGCCGGTAAAGGGTATGAATCTCAAATTTAAAAACCGCCGCCATTCTTTAACCTCTTTTCAATACATCGTCTATGCTGCCGGCCATGTAGAAATTTTGTTCAGAAATTGAATCACATTCTCCGTCAAGAATCATCTTAAACCCACGGACTGTTTCTTTTACCGGCACATAACTGCCCGGAATGCCGGTAAATTTTTCGGCAACAAAGAACGGTTGACTAAAAAAGCGCTGAATCTTGCGCGCTCTTGCAACAGTCAGTTTATCCTCTGTGGAAAGTTCATCCATGCCCAAAATGGCTATGATATCCTGCAATTCCTTATAACGCTGCAATATCTGCTTAATACGCCGGGCAGTATCATAGTGAGCATCGCCCACAATCGCGGCATCAAGAATGCGGGAACTTGAAGCAAGCGGATCAATAGAGGGATAAATTCCCAACTCTACAATTTTACGGGAAAGCGTGGTAGTTGCATCCAAATGCGCAAAAGTAGTCGCAGGAGCGGGATCGGTAAGATCGTCGGCAGGGACATAAACTGCCTGAATGCTTGTTATCGATCCTTTGGACGTACTTGCAATCCTCTCCTGAAGACTGCCCATTTCGTTTGCAAGTGTCGGCTGATAACCAACCGCGCTTGGTATACGTCCAAGCAGAGCGGAAACTTCTGCGCCTGCCTGAATAAAACGGAAGATGTTATCAATAAAGAGAAGCACATCCTGTCCGTCTTTATCGCGGAAATGTTCCGCCATGGTAAGTCCCGTCAAGGCAACCCTCATTCGGGCGCCGGGCGGTTCATTCATCTGGCCAAAAACAAGCGCGGTTTTTTCAATAACTCCGCTCTCGGACATTTCTTTCCAGAGATCGGCGCCCTCGCGCGATCGTTCGCCGACACCGGCAAATACAGAAAAACCGGAATGTTCTGTCGCAATATTGCGAATCAATTCCATAATGACTACGGTTTTTCCAACGCCCGCTCCGCCGAACAAACCAACCTTTCCGCCCTTTGCGTAAGGCGCGATTAAATCAATTACTTTTATTCCTGTTTCAAGTATTTGTGTTGCAGGACGCTGCTCTTCAAAACCCGGAGCAGCACGATGAATTGAAGTATACTGCGAAGCGGAGAATTCTCCCCTGTCGTCAATGGGCTCGCCTGTAACACTGAACATCCGCCCAAGAACTTCTTTGCCGACCGGCACGTTAATAGGACTTCCTGTGTCTTCTGCCTCAAGTCCGCGGGAAAGCCCTTCGGTAGCGGACATTGCAACGCAGCGCACACGATGATCGCCAATATGCTGAAGCACCTCAAGAACAACGGTTCTGTTCTCCTGCTTAACTTTTAATGCGTTAAGAATGGCAGGTACTTGTCCCTGCTCAAAACGGACATCTACAACAGGTCCGACTATTTGAGTAATGCGGCCAATATTTGTCATCACAAACCTCTTTTTTAGCGCCATGAACGGCGCTGTTTTTATGCTAATGCATTGCCTCGGCGCCGCCTGTAATCTCCGACATTTCCTGAGTAATTCCCGCTTGCCGCGCACGGTTATAATTGAGTCTCAGACTGGCAAGCATATCTTCCGCATTTTTTGACGCTTCATCCATCGCAGCCATACGCGCCTTCTGCTCGCTTGCGTAAGCTTCTACCATTGCACCGTAAATTATGCCTTTAATATACTGCGGGACCAAAGCATCAAAAACCGCTTTTCCGGAAGGCAGACATTCAAACTTTACCGATCCTCTTTTATGGCTTCCGATTTCTGATAACTCTGCCTGAATTTTTTCTTTATTCAGAGGTATAATCTGACGTTC
>JAIRUY010000164.1 GCA_031254175.1 Treponema sp. | reverse complement strand
CAGTTTTTAAATCCATAAAAGGGTCTAACAAGGATATTTGCACAAACGTAGACTTTTATTCCGGCTTTGTTTATAAAATGCTTGGGATTCCGGCCGATCTTAATACGCCGATTTTTGCCATCAGCCGTATCGCTGGCTGGTGCGCTCATCGTCTCGAAGAAATTATTGCCGGAGGCAGGATTATCCGTCCCGCATACAAGTGCGTTCAGCCTCACAGTAAGTATGTTGAGATTGAAAAACGGGAAGCCGGCTTGCTGTTGTGGCTTAAGAAAATCCTGAAAATTTAATAATTTTCCGTTGGATTTTTAAACTATTCGTCCGCTTCCTGTACCTTGAATGATTCCCTTGCCTTGATAACATCGTCGGCAATGCGGCCGGATATCGGCGAATAATGGCTGAATGCCACGTTAAACGAGCCGGTTCCCGATGTTATTGAGCGCAGGTCTATCGAATAACGAAGCAGTTCCACCTGAGGAACCTCGGCGCGTATTTCTGCAATGCCGCCCGCGGAATCCTGCCCCAGAATTTTTCCGCGTTTGCCTGAAAGATCGCTCATTACATCGCCCAGATATTTTTCTTCGACAAAAACTGTCAGATTCATAATCGGTTCAAGCAGTGTCGGATTTGCCTTCTTCATGGCTTCACGGAAAGCTCCGCGCGCGGCAATTTTGAATGACAATTCATTGGAATCTACCGGGTGATACTTGCCGTCCACTACTTTTACTTCTACGTCTACAACTGGGTAGCTTGCCATGGTACCGTGAGTCATTCCTTCGACTACGCCTTTTTCAACGCCGGGAATGTAGTTCTTGGGGATGGCTCCGCCGAAGATGGCGTTAACAAACTGATAATTTTCGCCGCGCGGCAGAGGCGCGATTTCCAAAAGCACCTTGCCGTACTGGCCGTGGCCGCCCGATTGTTTTTTGTGAGTGTATTCGGCATCAGCCTTTTTTGTGATGGTTTCGCGATAAGCGACTTTGGGAACGCGGGTTTCAACTTCGATCTTTTGATTTGCTTTTATTTTATCCAGGATGATGTTAATCTGCAATTCACCCATACCTGAAATGACTGTTTCTTTGGTTTCGCCGTTAAAATGATAGCGGAAAGTTTTGTCTTCTTCGGCGGCGCGTACAAGAAACTCGCCCAGCTTGTCATCGTCTTTTTTTGCAACTGCGTTAACTGCTACAGAATGAACAGGCTCAGGCAGGCGTAACGGCGCAAAAACAGGGCAGTCCGCCTGAGCCAATGTATCGTTGGTTTTAAGAGTCGCAGCTTTAGTGATAATACCCACATCGCCGGCATGAAGTTCCTTTATTTCTTCGAGTTTCTTGCCTTGGCATATATAAATTTTACTGATTCGTTCTTTTTTATTTTCCGTAACATTGATTGCTTCGGAATCGGCGGAAAGTTTTCCGGAAATTACCTTTAACCAAGAAAGTTTCCCCGAAAATTGATCGTAGTTGGTTCTGATAACCAGGGCTGCTGCAGGTTTATCGGGATCGATGGAAATTTCCGTTTCCTTGCCTTCCGGATTAAGTGTTGCATCTTTTGCCGTTTTTGGATTGGGCGCGGTATCAGCAATAAAATCAAGTAATGGAACTAAACCGGCATTTTTTAACGGAGCGCCGGCGAAAGCGGGAATGTATTTATTCATGGCAAGCGCCTCAATAAGGCCTTTTTTCATTTCTTCAGGGGAAAGAGAGCCTTTTTCGATGTACTGTTCCATAAGGCTGTCATCTCCCTCTGCGGCGGCTTCAATCAGTTTTTCACGCGCCGCAGAAACCGCATCCTTGAACTCATCGGGAATGGGGCTTTCTTTTTCAACCGCTTCACCGCCGGATAAATATGCTTTTCCATGCAGCACATCAATTACACCCTTAAAACCGCCGCCGCTTCCCATGGGCAGCGTAACAGGAACAGGCTCAATTTTGAATTTTTCTTTTATGTCGGAGAGTGTTCTGTTAAAATCGGCCTGGTCATTGTCAAGTTTGTTAATAAAAACGCCTCTTGGTTTTCCGCTGTCATTCAAAGTCCGCCACAATTTTACTGTTTCAATCTGTACTCCCGATTTTCCATCCACTGTTAAAAGCGCCATTTCCGAAGCGCGGAAACTGGAAATTACACCACCGGCAAAGTCTGATGAGCCCGGAGTGTCAAAAATGTTGATTTTAATCCCGTTATGTTCAACATGACCCATAGCGGCATGAATTGATATTTTGCGTTCTATTTCTTCAGGTGTCGAATCACTGGTCGTTTTGCCGGATTCCAGAGTCTCCGCCCTTGGAATGACTCCTCCGGTAAACAGAAGATGCTCAAATAGTGTGGTTTTCCCGGTCTGGCCATGACCAGCAATGGCAATATTTCTGACTTTATCTGTTGAGTGGCTCACAAAGACTCCTTTTGGAAATTATTTCCGCATATTTTCTTCAGTAATAATGCCCGGATATGGATTTGTTGTCAAGGAATAAATTATTCACCTTGACGCTGTCCGTTACCAGCCGGATAATAAACTATGAAGTCAATTACCAAAGAATTGTGGTTTCACACAAAAAAAATGCGCGAATTTATCAATATAACAGGTGAAGTTGAAGCGCTGCTGCGCGAGTCAGGCATACAGGAGGGATTGTGCCTGGTTAACGCCATGCATATTACCGCCAGTGTTTTTATCAATGACGATGAATCCGGCCTGCATCACGATTTTGATGTATGGCTGGAAAAACTGGCTCCGCACGAGCCGGTTTCTTCCTACCGCCACAACACAGGTGAAATAAACGCAGACGCTCACATGAAACGCCAGATCATGGGGCGGGAGGTTGTTGTTGCGGTTACCGGGGGCAAGCTTCACCTTGGTCCCTGGGAACAGATTTTTTACGGTGAGTTTGACGGGCAGCGCCGTAAGCGTGTGCTGGTGAAGATTATCGGTGATTAGCGCTCTCTGAGAATGACATAGGCTTGCGGCTTCCGTGAGTTTTAAGGTATAGTAAAAAAGTGCCGGCGTGGCGGAATGGCAGACGCAGTAGACTCAAAATCTACCGTACGCAAGTATGTGTGAGTTCAAGTCTCACCGCCGGCAGTATTAAATTCCTTGCAATACAAGGAATTGGGAAATGGCGATTTTCCTTTCTCTAAAAAATGAGGTTT
>JAIRUY010000163.1 GCA_031254175.1 Treponema sp. | reverse complement strand
ATTATTTCTGTTATCTTAAGTATTGTATTATTATCTGGTATATTATTTCTTAATCATTTAATTTGATCAGGATTGCCGGTTTTGAAAGTTATAATAGATTTAAAAAACGCTGCCTTTTTGTATCCGAGCGCTGAAAAACGGGCGCTGGAAGAAATAAATCTTTCTGTTATGGAAGGAGAATTTCTTGCCGTGATGGGAGAAAACGGCGCAGGTAAAACGACATTTTGTAAATTATTAAACGGGATAATTCCCCATCTTTCCGGCGGTAATTTATACGGAAATGTTACAGTAGACGGAGAGCGTACAGATGAATCTTCGGTGCCGCGTCTTGCTCTAAAAGTGGGGATGGTGCTGGACGATCCGGATGTGCAGTTTATTACATCTTCTGTACGCAATGAAGCTGCTTTTGGCCCTGAGAATCTTCTCTTGCCGCCTGAAGAAATAGAAGAAAGAATCCGGCAGGCGCTTTCAGTCGTTGGGCTTGAAGGTTTTATGGAGCGCTCCCCTTCGACGCTTTCAGGCGGTGAAAAACAACGCCTTGCCATTGCCGCAGCGCTGGCTATGAAAAGCAGAATTCTGGTTCTGGATGAACCGTTGTCCCGCCTTGACCCGGAAGGAAAAGCAGAAGTGATGTCTGTTCTAAATAAGTTAAGAGAAAAATATAAAATTACTGTAGTAATGACGGCTCATACAGCCAACAGCGTATTGGAGTTCGCTGACAGGGCCTGCATCTTAAAAAACGGCCGTATTGCTGCTTGCGATACGGCAAAAAAAATCTTTGAAAACCATGTTTTGTTGAAAGAGAACGGCATAGAGCCGCCGGGCTCTGTTGATATTAACGCTGTTTTTGAAGAGATGCGGGGCAAAGAATCTGCGGAAGCGGCAATTACAATAAATAACCTTTGTTTTGATTACGCAGACACAACAAAGGGCAAAAATGGGATGAACGCGGCTTTAGGTGCCTGTATTAAAAATATCAATCTGACCATAGAAGATAACGATTTTATTGCGTTAATCGGGCGTAACGGTTGCGGAAAAACGACTCTGCTTAAACTTATTACAGGTCTTTTACGTCCTGTCTCCGGGGAAATTATTGTCCGCGGAAAAAATCTGAAAGAACTTTCTGTATCTGCAATCTCAAAAGAAATTGGTTTTGTTATGCAAAATCCGGATAACCAGCTTTTTACGGATTCTGTTTTTAACGAAATTGCCTTTGCGTTAAAAAACGCCGGTCTTTCAAAATTAGAAATTAGTCAGCGAGTAAAAGATGCCCTTTCGGTTGTTGAGCTTGAAGACGGCGGCGCTTTTCCTCACGCATTGTCAAAAGCAGATCGCACCAAAACAGTTGTTGCCTGTGTTCTTGCGATGGGCTGTAAAATCATTATTTTTGACGAAATTGATGTTGGTCAGGATTACCGGGGAAGCATAAAGATAATGAATATCGCAAAAGAGCTTCATTCCAAAGGCTTTACTGTTATTTTTGTTACTCATAATATGTCTCTTGTATATGAATATGCGCACAGATTGATCAAAATGGAAAAAGGAGAAATAGTAATGGATATGAAAAAAAATAAACAAAATGTGCGGAAGATTACAGTTTGAAATACTACAGCAATAAAAACATTCATCCGGCAACTGTGGCAGTATGGGCGGCGGTTGTTGCGGCAGGACATATCCTGCCTACAATTCCCATATTGGGTACAGGCGGAACTTTTTCGCTGGCTTCCGCTCTTTCTCCTCTTTCAGGGATTTTTTTCGGTCCAATAGCAGGGGCTCTCTGTTCCGCCGCAGGAAGTTTTATCGGCAATCTGATTGCGCCTCACACAGCATGGATGGGGCCTTTTACTTTCATTGTTAGTATGACTACAGCTTTTACAACCGGCTGCATTGCGTGGGGAAAATGGCCGCCTGTAACAATTAACCGCAGCGGCAGTTTTATTGTGAATGGGGGAATTATTGTTTACATTATTGGAACCGTTCTTTGGCTCAGTCAGGAAACAGGACGCAGTATTATTTTGTTTCCGGTTGTTAAGTATGGGCTTGGTTTTTTTGCTTTGACGGCAGGGATTATTTTTGCCGGACGAATGTTTGCGTCTTCAAACAGGCTTTTAAAGTTTCCTGCTGTCTGGTTATGCGCTTTTGGCGGTCTTATCGGCGGCGCTACTGTTGGAAACTTTTTCTCTCTTGTTCTGTATCAACAGCCGAAGGAGTTTTGGGCTGCTTTAACAATAGCCGCTCCCATTGAGCGCGCTGTTTTTTCACTGGGGGCTGCGGTGATTGGAGTTCCTCTTCTTGAAGGATTGAAAAAAATCGGCATTCCGGTTGGCCCGCAGCAGGAGGAACAAGAAGGTAAAAAAGATACGGAGACCAGTGTGTGATTTTCCGCAAATCAGCCGGTAATTAAAAAAGCCATTGGTATTTTTTTACCCTTAAAATCTTCATCAACAACCTTATTGCTTAAATCGGTTACACGAATATTATTTGAGCAGGAACTTAAATTTATTACCACATTGGAAATTTCTGTTTTATGTTTTTGAGTATTAATGCTGAGAAACAACGTGCCTCCCGGAGCAAGCAGATCAAGGCAGGATAAGACAAGCGGTTTTTCATCACGGCGCAAATCAAAACTTCCGGACATTTTCTTTGAATTGGAAAAAGACGGCGGATCCAAAACAATAATATCCCAGCGTTTTTTAAAAGAGGCGGCTTTTTCTATAAAATCAAGCGCATCGGCGCGGATTAGCCTGTTGATGACGCTTTCGTGCGGCTGGCCGCTGCGGCTTTTAAAAAAATCTTCCTGCCGTGAAAAAATTTGCGCCGAAAGGCTGTTGAGTGAAAAATTTTCCCGCGCCCAGGCAAGGTAAGTATTTGAAAGATCAACGGAATCGGTAGAAGCCGCTCCCCCTGCCGCCGCGTAAACGGAAAATGAACCGGTGTATGAAAACAGATTCAGTATTTTTTTTCCGGAGGCTTCAGCGCCAACCATTGCCCGCAGGAGCCGTCTGTCCGGAAAAAGACCTGTATCAAGATAATCCGATAAATTTACCTTAAAACTTAAATTCCCTTCACTGATTATCTTTTCAAAACGGGCATTTTCCATTTTTTCATATTGCGCTTCCCCTCTTTGACGCTGACGCTGTTTCAGAAAGATTCGCTGCACAGAAATTCCAAGCGCGAGGGAAGAAGATTCCTTCATCATATTAAGCCATTTTTCTTCATCCGCTTCGTCTTTTTCATAGGGGCGTTTGTACAGCGCTCCGGCGATGGCGGCATCCTGCGGTCTTGAAGCCTCGCCGTAATAATCCAAAACAATGGGTATCTCCGGAATGTCGCGGTCATAAAGTCTGAAAGCGCCAACATTGGTTCTTTGCGCCCATTTTTTCAGATGACGGAATCGTTTTTCAAGACGGTTGGCGAACATCTGCATCTGTGTTTCTGTTTTTTTATTCATTGATCACGTTAATTATATTGAAAACTTCCTGAAAAATCTTCTCGATGTTCAAGTTTTTATGATAAAATCCATTTATGGCTCTTTCAATCAATCCAACAAAAAACCACCGGGGGCGGGAAAAAGGTCTTCTTGTATATCCGGTTTATTCACGCCGTTCGCGCGGTCTTTCAGTTGGAATCAACCTTTTCCCGGATAAAAAATTCTGCCCATTTGATTGTCCTTACTGTGAAGTTTTCCCCTTTGAAAACAACTCATTTTTTTTATTGCCGCAAATGGAAGCCGATCTGCGTGAGGCCATTGCCGCCGCATTGGAGCAGGATATACCAATTAAGGACATCTGTTTTTCCGGCAATGGAGAGCCTTCGCTGTCACCTGATTTTCCCGAAGCGTTAAAACTTGCCGCAAGTATTCGCGAAGAATTGGCTCCTTGCGCCTCAATGGTACTGATTACAAACGGCGCAGGTCTTATGAAGCCGCAAATATTTTCCCGGCTTTTAGATGCCGTTTTGGGATCAGAAAAACTGGATGTTTGGCTTAAACTGGATGCCGGAACTCCCGAATGGTACAAAAAAATCAACCGCTGCGAGATTCCTTTTGAAGAAATTACTTTAAAGAAAAAAGAATTCGCGTCTTGCGCTCCTGTAACAATTCAAACAATGCTCTGCTCAGTTGAAGGAGAGCGTCCGTCTGCCGAAGAATCTCATGCATGGCTTGAGTTTTTGCTTGGGCTGGCGGCTTCAGGAAACATTCGTAAAGTGCAGATATACGGCAAAGCCCGCTCTGCTCCGGGGGACCCTCTGGCTTCTTCTTTGCCTGTTGAATATCTTGAAGAAAGAGCCTCGTCTCTGCGCCGCTCTTTGGAAGCCGGCGGCTTTTCTTTGCCTGTAGAAGTTTTTCCATAAGCTCTGTGCCGGCTGCCTGTTAATTTTTTGTAATACTCTATATAATTATAGTTTAGGAGAACAATGATGAAAGCTTTGGAAAAAAATCCAACATGGAAAGGCCGGAGAGGACCTGTGGTACTGGTTATCATGGATGGAGTTGGTTACGGAAAATATAAAGAAGGCGATGCTGTCGCTGATTCAAAAATGTATAACCTCAATGCAATAGCTGCAAAAAGCCCCAATACAAAACTTAAAGCGCACGGAACCGCTGTCGGGCTTCCTTCCGATGAAGACATGGGAAACAGCGAAGTAGGGCACAATGCCATGGGCTGCGGACGTGTGTTTAATCAGGGAGCGGCGCTTGTAACAAAATCAATTGAAACAGGCGCAATGTTTCAGGGTACCGCATGGAAAGAAGTTGTGAGTAACGTCAAAAGCGGCGCTTCTTCAACTTTGCACTTTCTGGGTCTTTTTTCGGACGGGAATGTTCACAGCCATTTGGATCATTTAAAAGCGATGATTGTTCAGGCAAAAAAAGAAGGGGTAAAAAAAGTTCGTGTTCATATTCTTTTTGACGGACGGGATGTTGGAGAGACAAGCGCTCTTGAGTATCTTGATCCCTTTGAAGCCTTTCTGAAAGAACAAAGCGATGGCGGCTATGACGCGAAAATCGGCTCAGGCGGCGGGCGTATGTGGATAACAATGGATCGTTACGGCGCAGACTGGACAATGGTAGACCGGGGATGGAAAACCCATGTTCTTGGGACCGCCCGCCAGTTTGCCTCGGCGCGTGAAGCAGTTGAGACTTACAGGAAAGAGATACCCGGCATTATCGATCAGGACTTAAAAGAATTTGTTATTGCCGAGAACGGAAAGCCAATCGGTACTATAGAAGACGGCGATTCTGTTGTTTATTTTAATTTCCGCGGCGACCGCGCTCTGGAAATTACAGCCGCTTTTGAGGAAGAAAAATTTGACAAGTTTGACCGCGTGCGCCGTCCAAAGGTTTGTTATGCGGGAATGATGGAATATGACGGCGATTTGCATGTCCCTGAGCGTTATCTGGTCAGTCCTCCTTCAATCGATCATACAATGGGAGAATATCTTGCTGCCACAGGAGTTCGCACACTGGCAATTTCAGAAACGCAAAAGTACGGGCATGTTACTTACTTTTTCAACGGTAACCGTACCGGCAAGTTTAATGAAAAACTGGAAGACTATGTAGAAATAAAAAGCGATGT
>JAIRUY010000130.1 GCA_031254175.1 Treponema sp. | reverse complement strand
AATTATACAAAAATTTGGGAAACAATCGCTTCTGATATTTTATCCATTGAACCGGGGATGGTGCGCATTAATCACGAGCAGGAATCTGACTGCGGCCCTTCCTGCGCTTCCAGAAATATAACTGTAGTAACAGAAATGGTAGAAAAATGCTGCCATATCATCCGCAAGAAACGTTTTCATAATCCGCTTCCTTTAACAGCACGCCATTCAACAAAACCGCAGAAAGGCGCATTGCTGCAAGGCAGTTTTTTACCGCCTGACGGAAAAGTTTTTGATATAAACGGATTCTTAAAACCCGGATTCGCATGCGCTGTTGTAGAAGTATACATGGACATGACCGAATGTGTTCCTAAAATCCGCGGCGTTTGGCTTGCAGTCGCCGGAGGAAAAATAATATCTGCAAACAGAGCAAAAAGAAATCTTACAAGAGGCATCATTCAGGCATTGGGCTGGGCATTCACGGAACACATTGAATATAAAAACGGTAGTATTCCAAAAAGTCAATACAATAATTTTACAATTCCCAATCCCGCGAATATTCCGTCAATATATATAGATTTTCTTGCAGATAACAGCGGCGAAACAAGGGGAGTAGGAGAACTCCCATTTACCTGCGTACCGGCGGCATTTCTGCAGGCCGTCTCTCAGGCAATGGATCACAGTTTTAAGTCTATTCCGGTCAGAAGAAAAGAAATCTGGGAAATGGTTAAATTAAGGCACGCTGAAACACCGGGGCATAAATGATTACAAACTTTATTTTAAACGGCGAAGATGTTGTTGTACGCACCAGCGCTGGGATTCGTCTTATTGATATTCTGCGAAAAAACTTTTGTTTATTCAGCTCAAAATCAGGCTGCCTTACAGGCCAATGCGGCGCATGTTCTGTTTTGTTTAACGGACGCATCAGTCTTGCGTGTCTTATTCCCGCCTTTAAAATCAGAGACAGTGAAATTGTCACCATAGAAGGATTTTCACAAACCATTGAATATCAGGAAATTTTATCCGGGTTTATCGAAGCGCATTTGGGAAACTGCAGTTACTGCGAATCCGGAAAAATACTTTGCGCCGATGCCCTGTTGGACCAAAACCCCTCTCCTTCCAATGAAGAAATTCTTATTGGGTTTTCCGGCATAAAGTGCCGTTGTACAAACGCGGAAAGACTGATAAAAGCCATAAATATTATCGCAAATTTACGCAAAGAGAGGCTGCATGGACGCTCCTCTTAATCATATTTTTTTCCCTATTTCGTTTAACGAACTTTTTTCAACATGGGATCACTTTCCCGAAGCTGTGCCATACGCCGGAGGCACTGATTTAATCGGAAGGCAGGGAAAAAATATAATCAATTTACCAAAAGTGATTCTTTGTCTGGACAAGCTTGCGGAACTGCACCGTGTTACAAGAACGGAACAATATCTGGAAATCGGTTCAATGGTAAATCTGAACACACTTATAAGACTGGGGAAAATTTCCCGTTCCGCCGAGACTGGGAATGGAAGAAAAGATTTTTTGGCAGCCGAAAAAACACCGGCTATTGTACCGAAAATATTAAGCACCTGCCTTGAAAATATTGCAGGGATCCAATTGCGCAATACCGCTACCATCGGCGGTAATATATGCAGCGCTTCTTATTTGTACGATTTGGCGGCGCCTTTTACAGCTCTGGACGCCCAATATGAGCTTCGCAGCGCGAATACAAGCCGGTGGGTTTCCGCTTTATGGTTTCATTCTTCCGGGGAGAGGGTTCTTGAAAGCCAAGAACTGCTTACACGAGTCAGGCTGCCCTTATATCAATGGGATTATTCAATATATAAAAAATTCAGGAATGACGACTTATTCAGCAATGAAATACTCATTTTCCTGGCAAAAGCGCAAAAAAACATCCTCACCGACATAAAAGTTGTATATAAAGCCAATACAATCCTACGAAATAAAAATGGCGAAGACATCTTAAACGGCAAAATTCTGCCGCTAAGCCGTAAAATGGCTCTTGATTTCCTGCAAAACTGGCAGGATTTCCTTGGAAACAGGAGTGATATAACCGAATTCTCCAAAAATGCCATAATTAGCAATATAGAAGAAAATGTCTTTATCCTGTCCGAGTAAAAATATTCAAAAATCCCTATAGTGAAATCTCTCTATTGATTAATTTATATAAAAATGATACGTTTCAATTATAAAATAGGCTGGTTAAGTGTGTTTCGGCCGCTAATATGCCTTATATCCGCTTGACTTTGCCTGCTGGCGAAGTCAGGTAGGTCTGTTTCACCCTTTTTTTCCGAGAAAACCGGAAACAGGGTAGATGTGTCTTAATCTGTAGGTTTTGAAAAATGGAATTTGTGTTCGACAATTATAATACTAAAATCTTTTTCAGCCGGGAGATAAAAAAGATAGAAAATATAGACACAGGTAACACGATTGTTATCGCCGATGAAAATACTTTTCCTATAGCAAAGAGAATCTTCGGTGAGCAGAATATTATTTTTTGCCGTTTAAAAAGCGGAGAAGAAAACAAAAACTGGCAGTCTGTAGAAACAATAATAAAGACAGCTGAAAATGCGGGTCTTGGCAGAGACGGTCTTTTTATCGGCGTAGGCGGCGGTTTAATCGGTGATTTGGCAGGCTTTGCCGCGTCAATATATATGCGAGGGTGTAAACTGATTCTGGTTTCCACTACCCTGCTTGCCATGGCAGACGCTTCAATAGGCGGCAAAACCGGCTTTAATATATCCGGCATAAAAAACCTTGTTGGCAGTTTTTACCCGGCGCGGGAAGTAATCATGCCGCTTGAGTGCCTTGCCTCTCTTGCGCAAAGAGAATGGAAAAGCGGTTTTGCCGAGCTCATAAAAACTTCGATACTTTGCGGTGATGATTTTATGGAAATGTTAGCTGATTTTGCTCCCAATGATTTCTCAAATCCTGCCGTCTTGCTGGAAGGAGAAAAACTTTTTAATTGTATTAAAAAAGCGGCTGTTTTTAAGGGTGAAATAGTGAGCGAAGACATGCATGATTTTGGGAAAAGAGCCATTCTTAATCTTGGCCATACTTTCGGCCATGCTCTTGAAGCCGCATCAGGATTTAATATTACACATGGGGAGGCAGTAGCCTGGGGTATTTATCAATCGTGTTTACTGGGGTCTTCTCTTGGAATAACACCACGCAGGAGAGCGGAAAAAATAAAATCTCTGCTTGAATCATTTGGTTATGATTGTTCTTCTCCCCACCCGCTTGCCGCAAGTCCTTCTTTTAAAAACGCTTTTATTCATGACAAAAAGAAAAAACAAAACATGACTTTTATTATTCCCGATGAAAAAAGCGCGCGGGCAGTTACTGTCAAAGGTGAAGAAATGAAACTTGCTGAAAAAATACTCTATAAAGGCCCAAAAAAATGAAAAGAATTTTTTTTATTCGTGCTGAGGGGTTTAGGACACAGTCCGTATCCACGCCCTTCAGGACAGTTGAAAAAGGTATTAAACCCCGAATGCAATTCCTCGGGAGAAGCAACATACCCCGTCCCTTCAGGGCGGGGTTG
>JAIRUY010000102.1 GCA_031254175.1 Treponema sp. | reverse complement strand
CGGTAATATTAAAACAACCGAAGAAACCATAACCAGGCATCTTTTTAATATTTGTGTACAAACCGGATATTTAAATCCGATGACCGAAAGTTCGGTAGCCTGAAAAAACAGCTCAATTTATTGTGCCTGAGAAACACAAAGAATGGTTCAATGACTCTGGATTTTGGGAACATTATGCTCCCATTATGTTTGATGACAGTCATTGGGCTGAAGTGCCGGCAGTCGCAGACGGCGTTACACGCCTTTCCCGCTTTGATTTATACAGTGAAACATCCAATCAAAAGTATAGTTCGCCTCCCAAGATTCTTGACCTTTGCTGCGGTTTCGGCAGGATAAGCGCCGAGCTCGCCCGCAGAGGCTTTGCCGTAACAGGTGTCGATATAACTGAGAGTTATCTTCGCACCGCAAGAGAAGAAGCCTCTTACGAAAACCTCAATATTGAATATATAAATGCTGACGCAAGGGAGTTTGTGAGACCTGATGTTTTTGATACGGCGGTAAGTCTTTATATTTCACTTGGTTATTTTTCAAATCAAAAAGACGATTTTTTGCTTGTAAAAAATGTATATGAATCCCTGAAAACAGGCGGCTCATTTATAATTGAAACTCTGGGCAAGGAAATTGCCGTTCGTGATTTTATTGAGGGCGAATGGTTTGAACGTGCGGGTTTTACGGTTTTGACAGAATACAAGCCGCTTGATTCATGGACGCTTCTTGATAACAGATGGATATTAATCAAAGACGGCAGCAGAATGGAAAAAACCTTTACTCAAAGGCTTTATTCGGCCTCGGAATTAAGAGCCATGCTTCTGGAAGCCGGTTTTTGCGAAGTTGAAATATTCGGCGATTGGGACGAAAGCCCGTATGACCACAAGGCAAAAAAACTTATCGCCGCAGCAAGAAAAAAATAAGCCTCTATGTTTTAATTGAGAATATTTCCGTTTGCCTGTAATATATAAAATATGAGCAAGTACATTCTTTCCCTTGATCAGGGAACAACCAGTTCCCGGGCAATTTTATTTAACCGCAGTCAGGATATCGTTGCAGAAGAACAATTGGAATATAAAAAAATTTATCCTAAATAAGGCTGGGTAGAGCATGACTCGCTTGAAATCTATTCTTCTCAATACAATGTAATGATGGATCTTATCACCCGCGCAAAAATTGATCCAAAGGACATCGCAGCCATTGGAATTACCAATCAGCGTGAAACAACGATTCTCTGGGATAAAGACTCCGGTCTGCCTGTTTACAATGCAATTGTCTGGCAATGCCGCAGAACTTCCTCTATCGTTGATTCCCTGAAAAATGACGGTCTTGGCGAATACATAACAAAAACAACAGGCCTTGTGCCGGACGCTTATTTTTCTGGAACCAAGATCAAGTGGATACTGGACAATGTTAAAGGCACAAGAGAAAAAGCAAAAAAAGGCGAGATACTTTTCGGGACTGTGGATACGTGGCTTATATGGAAACTTACCGGAGGTAAATCTTTTGTTACGGACTTTACCAACGCAAGCCGTACGATGATTTTTGATATCCACAAACTTGATTGGGATGATAAACTGCTTAACGCTCTTGATATTCCGCGTGCCATGCTGCCGGATGTAAGGCCGTCAGGGTCTATTTTTGGTTACGCCAATATACAAGGCGCTGAAATTCCGATTGCAGGAAACGCAGGCGATCAACAGGCGGCGCTGTTTGGCCAATGTTGTTTTGAAAAAGGCAGTGTAAAGTGCACTTACGGCACCGGCTGTTTTCTGTTAATGAACACCGGAACAGAAGCCGTTGACAGCAAAAACGGTTTATTAACAACCATTGCCGCGGGTTTTGATAAAAAGGTTCAGTATGCTCTTGAAGGCTCAGTCTTTACAGGCGGCGCTGTTATTCAGTGGCTGCGGGACGAAATGCGTATTATTACCGACAGCGCCGACAGTGAATATTTTGCCGGCAAGGTTGCCGATACGGGCGGAGTCTATCTTGTCCCCGCTTTTACGGGGCTTGGCGCTCCGTATTGGGACATGTATGCACGCGGCTGCATCATTGGGATCACAAGGGGAACGAAACGCTCTCACATCGTCAGAGCGGCGCAGGAATCTATTGCGTATCAGGTAATGGATTTGCTTAGGGCAATGGAAAGGGATTTGGACATTACAATGACAAAAATGAAGGTAGACGGCGGCGCAAGCAGGGATAAATTTCTAATGCAGTTTCAGGCTGATATTTGCAGCGCCGCAATAATACGCCCAAAAGTGACAGAAACCACAGCTCTTGGCGCGGCTTATCTTTCAGGAATTACTGTAGGTTTTTGGAAAGATATAAAAGAGATAAAAAGTTGTGAACAAAGCGATTTTGTTTTTGAGCCGTCGATAGACACAAACAGAAGAGAAAAACTTGTTTCAGGTTGGCACAAAGCCGTTGAAAGAAGCAGGAACTGGGCTGAATGATTCTACCCCTTGACTGTTTCCGTTTTTTCATGCTATTAAATAATTAAACCATGAGATACTTCCACCCTGCGAATCTAGCGATAATTGCCTGTCCCGGCGGTGACGGCTTTGCAGAGAGCGTCATTAAACATCTGCATAAAAAGTACCGCCAAAGCCGGAAACAGATAATAGAGGAACTTTCCAAACGCTACAATATAACTCATGAAAATGCGGCTTTACATATAGATATTGTTAACCGGACAATTGCGCGCACAACCGCTTCGAAAAGCGGTGACGGCAATAATGTCCATAGGTCGTTTAGGGTTCCAGTTAAATTTACCATGTTTCCCAACGGAGAGATAAAATCAGAAATTTTAGAATCAATCCGCGGAAAAGATGTATATATCTTTCAGGATGTTGAAAACAGTTACCCTGTTCCTTTTTACGGCGGGCAGGTCAGGAAACTTTCAATAAATGATCATATAATGACAACCTTTGTAACAATTGACGCTGTCAGACAGGCCGGAGCTGAAAGGATTACCCTTGTTATTCCAAATTATCCCTATGCGCGGCAGCACAAGGCAAAAGGCAGAGAAGGGCTTTCTGCCAGCCGAATCGGAAAAATATTTGAAAGTCTTGGAGTAGATCATATAATTACCCTTGATATTCATTCCAGAGATATAATAAATGCCTTTAACAAGATGCGTCTTGAGAATTTGCATGCAAGTTATCAGATTATTCAAACTCTGTCTAAAATTGACGGAGTTCTCAATGATGACTTTGTTGTTGTTTCTCCGGATACCGGTGCTGTGGACAGGAACAAGTTTTACGCAAATGCGCTTAAAAAACCTTTGGCGCTTCTTTATAAAGAAAGAGATTATTCAAAAGTCAGCAAAGACGCAACACAATCAAATATCTCACAGGTAAGACTTTTGGGAAATGTAAAAGACAAGACTGTTTTTATGGCGGATGACATGCTTGGGACAGGCGCTACTTTAATTAAAGGCATGGAAATCCTAAAAGAAAACGGCGCCCGCAAAATCGTTTGCGCTATAAGTCTTCCGCTTTTTTCAGGAAACGCGATTTCACATTTTGATGAAGCTTACCGGAAAGGACTTTTTTTCCGCATAATCGGAACCAACGCTGTTTATCAGGAAGAAGTATTAAATCGTGAATGGTATATCAATGTAAGCATTTCACGCCTTTTTGCGCATGTTATTTCTCACTTGCATCAAAATCAGTCCATTTCAAGTTTTCTGGATAACACAAATATTATCAATCGTTTGCTTTCTCAAACACAAACGCCGGAGCCGCAGAATGAATTGCCTTTTCATAACGAAGAAGAATGAAGGTTTTTGCCCTGCCTGAAAAAAAGACAAATCAGGCGCTTTTTTTTGACATGGATTCTACTTTATACACCAACAATGAATATGCGCAAAGTCAGATTGATCTGCCTGTTAAACGTCTTGCAAAGCTGCAAGGGAAAACTTTTGACGATATGAGCTGCGAGA
Organism: Treponema sp.; assembly: GCA_031254175.1. Taxonomy (GTDB): domain Bacteria; phylum Spirochaetota; class Spirochaetia; order Treponematales; family Breznakiellaceae; genus WQXQ01. The sequence goes on along the minus strand of JAIRUY010000102.1, from coordinate 1,825 downwards.
TTGCCATGTTCAGGAAAAAGTGGGCTGCCGATCATGATGGCAAGACAATCAGCCTTAGTAACATTTTTTTGTCTTATGGTATTTCCATGGCGGATAATATTCGCTGGAGAGAGGAACTCTGCCGGCCGGAAGATTATCTTGTCAAAGACATACAGCTTCGTTCGGTTCTTCATCAGCTTGCGTCCCGTTATGTTCTTGCTGTGGTTACGAATAATCCTGTTTCGGTTGCGATTCGTACTCTTTCAGTCCTTGATGTTTATGACATAATGCAGAAGATTGTCGGGCTGGATACCTGTAATGTTTCTAAACCCGATAGGGCAGTTTTTTTAAAAGCGGCGCAGCTTTGTGATGTTCCTGTGCAGCAATGTATTTCTGTCGGCGATCGTTATGATATTGATATTTCTGTGCCTCTGGAACTTGGTATGGGCGGAATCCTTGTAAATGGTGTGGAAGACGTTTATAAAATCCCCGGTATTCTCATGTAGCGGTCCGTTTGTAATAAAAAAAGCCCTGCAAGCCTGCGCCCCTTTTTTATGTAAAATATTTATTGTTATTTCTTACGTTTCGCATTTGCCGGTTTCTTTTTTACAGTTGGTTTTGCTTTTACGGCGCTCTTTTTTACAACGGCTTTTTTTGCGGCTGGCTTTTTGGCAGCCGGCTTTTTGGTTACTGCCTTCTTTCTTTGTTTGGCGTATTTTCGGTTTAAATTGGCCTGGTATTCACAACAATCCGTACAGAGGGTGTACCCTTTTTTTACCTTGCCGTTGCAGCGGGGACACTTTCCTCTTTTTATACGATCGTTGTACCTTTCCTTGCGCTGCTCGTTGATTTCTTCTCTGTGCGCTTCACGATACTTTCTTTGCCGTTCCCTATTTGCTAAACGTGTTTTCGCGTCTGTCATAAGAACTCCTTATATGGTTAATATTTTATGTATTAAATATAGCGTATTATTAATTTTTTGTATATAGTTATTTATAATGTTTTTATATTAAGGTTTTTCAATGTCTATTATGAATAAACTGGATCCGAGGATAAAATTACTATTACTAATTATTTTTACCGCATTTGTTTTTTTTATTAACAGGCTTCCGGCTGCTGTTTGTTTATTGTTATCTTTTTTATTTATTCGGCTGGCGGCAAGAGTAACTTTTAATGTTATAAAATGTTTTAAAAATCTTTCATTGTTGGCAATATTTATAATTTTTATTCAAACTATTTTCGGTCCCGGGGAGAATTATATAATTTCTCCGCTTTTCTCCCAATCATTTCCTGTTTTTGGAGGTATGGGTTCTTTAAAATGGGAAGGTTTTATTCTTTCTTTGGTAATAATCTGCCGTTTAGCCGCTCTTTTGATTATTTTTCCTGTTTTTTCTGAAACTACTTCTCCTTACAGCCTTGCCATGGGTCTTAATGCCCTTGGCTTGAATTACCGCGCCTCTTTTATTGTGACAACGGCATTTAACTTTATCCCTCATTTTAGAGAAGAGGTTCTCGTTATTATGGATGCCCAAAAATTGCGGGGCATGCGTTCTTTTGACAAAGGGTTTTTATTGACAAAATTAAAAGCCTATTCCGGGCTTGCTCTTCCTCTGGTGTTAGGAGCAATGCGAAAAGCGCAAAGTTCTTCGGTTGCAATGGATTCAAGGGCGTTTGGAGTTTATAAGACAAGAACCTGGCTGGAAAAACCTGAAATTAAACTGCGTGATATTATTTCTGTTATCTTAAGTATTGTATTATTATCTGGTATATTATTTCTTAATCATTTAATTTGATCAGGATTGCCGGTTTTGAAAGTTATAATAGATTTAAAAAACGCTGCCTTTTT
>JAIRUY010000003.1 GCA_031254175.1 Treponema sp. | reverse complement strand
TGCGAAGACTTATTCCCAATGATGTGCGTATAGCGGCCTTTGTCGTGATTGTCGCATCGTTTGTTACATTACTCCAGTTAATGATGGAGGCATACGCACCTCCCTCGATAAACGATGCCCTCGGCATTTACATACCGCTTATTGTTGTTAACTGCATACTTTTTGCCAGAATTGAATCTTTTGCGTCAAAAAACAAGGTAATACCATCCGCAGTTGACGCATTCTCTATGGGTTTGGGATTCACGCTGGGTCTTTTGACAGTCGGCATTATCCGCGAATTTTTTGGCAGCGGATCTGTCTTTGGATTTGAATTGTTACGCGATCCGGACACGCATGTTCTTATCATGGTTATGGCGCCCGGAGCATTCTTTACTCTTGGAATTGTTATAATGATAAGAAAATATTTCCGTATAAAAAAAGGAAAAATTACATGAATCCGTTTTTAATTTTAGTCGGAGCGGCGTTTATAAACAATTATGTATTAACGCAGTTTTTGGGGATGTGTCCGTTTTTTGGGGTCTCAAAAAAAATAGAATCCGCCCTTGGAATGGGGATTGCTGTTTTATTCGTCATGACGATCGCATCCGCAATTACTCATACCTTTTATCATTTTATTTTAATTCCGCTTGATATCGCATACCTTCAAACAGTTGTATTTATTCTGATAATCGCCTCAATAGTTCAATTTGTCGAAGTGTTTATGAAAAAAGCATTCCGCAAGTTATACACAATGCTCGGTGTTTACCTTCCGATGATAACGACCAACTGTGTAATCTTCGGCGCTACCCTGATAAATATCAAAGACAACTACTCATTTTTGGGAGCAATTGAAAACAGCATTGGAGCCGGCGGCGGCTTTTTGCTTGCGCTTGTTTTACTTGCAGCAATCCGTGAAAAATACGATAACCATCCTGATGTCCCCTGGATATTTCAGGGGTTCCCGCTTGCGTTATTTTCAGCGGGTTTAATGAGCATTGCGTTTATGGGTTTTCAAGGGTTAATAGCGGGAGGCTGATATGATTGAAAATATTTTATATCCAATTTTGGCAATCAGCGGTCTTTCACTTATTTTTGGCGCATTGTTGGGATTTTCGTCAAAGAAATTTGCCGTTCATGTTGATCCAAAGGTAAAAGATATTGTAAATATTCTTCCCGGCGTAAATTGCGGCGGCTGCGGTTTCCCGGGCTGCTCCATATTTGCCGAAGCTGTAGCAAAAGAGGAAGCCAGTTACAAGGGATGTCCTGCAGGCGGAGCCACAGCAGCATTTAAAATAGCGGAAACAATGGGAATAAACGCAACAGCATCAAGCAGAAAAACAGCTTTAATAAAGTGTCATGGAATCGATTCCAATGTAAAAAGAAATTACGCTTACGACGGCCCAAAAAGCTGTATTGCCGCATCCCAGCTTGCCGCGGGCGGAAACAAATCATGTACATACAGCTGCATTGGGCTTGCAAGCTGCAAAAATATCTGTCCTTTTGACGCGATAAAAATAATAGACAGTATAGCTGTAGTTGACAAAAATAAATGCACAGCCTGCGGAAAATGTATTTCGGTTTGCCCAAAAAAATTGATTGAAATAGTCCCTTTTGACAGTAAAGTCCATATTCTTTGTAATTCCAGGGACAAGGCCAGAGCGGTTAAAATAAACTGCCGGGCGGGCTGTATAGGCTGTACGCTTTGTCAAAAAGCCTGCGCTGACGAGGCAATAACTATTGCAGATAACATCGCCAGCATCGACTACAAAAAATGCACATCATGCATGAAATGCATCAATGTGTGCCCCTCAAGAGCTATCAACGTGATTTAGCGAAAGCATCAATTTGCGTTTCCGGATTGTAGAGGACAACCTTGTTTCGTCCTGAATTTTTGGCAGCATAAAGGGCAGTATCGGCATCATTTATCAATCTTTGAACATAGTCTTTATCCGATGAATCTTCCATAATGTTTTCTACAAAACCAAAACTGGCATAAACCGAAACAGAATTATTTTCAAGAACCACCGGGGTTTCTGCAATTTTATTACGAAGCCGTTCCGCCGCTTTATAACCTGTCTCGCTGTTGGCTCCGTAAAAGAAAAGAATAAATTCCTCTCCGCCGTATCTGCCCATAAAATCATTTTTTCGCAGACTTTCTTCAATAACTTTGACAACATGACATAAAGCTTTGTCTCCCTCAAGGTGCCCGTAAGTATCATTAAATTTTTTAAAATGATCGATATCCATCATGGCAAGGCAGCATGGAATCTTTTCTTCCGCAGCATAGGCCAGTTTCTTCACCGCCAATTCAATAAAGGATCGCCGGTTATAAATGCCTGTCAGAGAATCCATGCTTGCCATAAATTTAAAGCGTGCTTCACTCTCTGTCAGTTTTTTTTCTTTTTCCTTTTGCTCCGAGAAGCTATGCCACAACCTGCGAATCATTTTGTTAAAGGCAGCAGAAAAATCTCCCATAAAGTCAACCTTCTGGGAAAAATCTCCTTTTTCGACCATCTGAATCTGCCAGACCAAATGCCGCAAATTAGCCTGAAGAGCTTTCAGACAGCTTGGAATAAAACCCCGGGCAGTAATGTGAGAAGAAAAATTTCCGGCAGAAAAGCTGTATATTATCTCACGTATAGAAATTAATTCTTCATGAACTTGAATAAAAAGAGGATGTTTTGAAAATTCTTCAGGCAATTCCGGAGCTTCATTATCATGCAGCAATTTCAGAATATGTTCCTGATATTCTTTTGTTTTGTCCATCTGTTTCAAAGTTAAACGGCTTTTGCCTCAAATCGGCAAGTCCGCGCATTTGTGCGCCAGCAATCAATTTCACGAACATTAAAAATCTTCCCGCTAAACGCTTCCAATACTCCTTTTATAAAACCTTCATCATATACGCAGATCACATCATTATCATCTGGCAGACCTGAACAGTACAAATCTTCATCAACAGTAAAAATAAAATGAGAATTGTCTTCTGCGGCATGTTCCACCCTGAAAATGCCCATTCCCAGCGTATTAAATAATTCCTGAATTTTTGAAATAAAACTTGAGACATCCTTGATTTCACTTAATAATTTATCATAAAAAGCCTTGCCGGCCATAACACCCGTCTCGAAAAATAAAGTATCCGTCATTTCAGCGCCATAGTGCTGCTCCAATACATCCATGAGTGTAAATTGAAAAAGGCGATACACTTCTATTCTGGTATTTGGTCCTAAATTTGGCCGAGCTTTGCCTAAATCGGCTCCAACAGTTTTGTCCCATTCAAATTTATACTTTTGTTTGTTTTCCATACATTATCTCACAAGTCCAATTATATACTAAGAAACATGATATAAACAATTAAGAAATGACGAATTCCGCCGCAGCGGAGTATTAAACCCCCTCAGCACGAATAAAATAAAAACCATAAAAAAGGGCTTGACAATATTTTCTTTTTTTTATAAATTGAAGACGAATTTGGGGGCGTAGTGAAGCTGGTTTATCACGCTGGCCTGTCAAGCCGGAGATCGCGGGTTCAAGCCCCGTCGCTCCCGTGGTAAAAAACAAAAAAAGGCTCGTCCGTTGGGCGAGCCTTTTTTTACGGGCAGTAGCGCAGATGGTAGCGCGCTTGGTTCGGGACCAAGAGGTCGCCGGTTCGACTCCGGCCTGCCCGAAGCGAAAACCGCCGAAGGCGATGATACAATCGATTCCTTGCACTCGCCGGCCAAAGGAGGTAGGTCTATGTACTATTCATGTGCTTTTATTCCCACTTTAAGGGAAGTTCCGGCGGATGCGGTCATTTCAAGCCATCGTCTGATGTTCCGCTCAGGTATTCTGCGTAAACTTGCAAACGGCCTCTTTGCCTACCTCCCGCTCGGGCTGCGCTCTTTCCGTAAAGTAGAACAGATTGTCCGCGAAGAAATGAATGCCATCGGCGCTTTAGAAATAAAACCGACAGTTGTTGTGCCAGCCGAACTATGGAAAGAATCTGGCCGCTGGGACGCAATGGGCGAATCGCTCCTGCGTGTTAAAAACCGCCTGAACAATGACTTTGTTGTATCGCCCACCGCCGAAGAAGTTTTTACCGCCATTGTACGTGATGAACTTTCAAGTTACCGTCAGCTTCCGCTTGCGCTTTACCAGATTAACACCAAGTTCCGGGATGAAGTCCGCCCTCGTTACGGAGTTATGCGCGGACGTGAATTTACAATGAAAGATGCTTATTCATGGCATACCGATGATAAAAGTCTTGATGATACCTATCAGGCAATGGCGCGCGCATACAGGCGTATTTTTAAACGCTGCGGGCTTTCGGTAATTCCTGTAAAAGCCGACTCAGGCGCAATGGGCGGCAGCGGCTCGGAAGAGTTTATGGTAGAAAGCGAAGTCGGCGACAACACGCTGATCCTGTGCAAAAAATGCGAGTATGCCGCTAATGTGGAAAAAGCCGCCTGCGCTCCCGATTTTGATTACCGGCCTTTGGCAGAAGCCGCAAAAGCCGCTGCCGTCAATACTCCGCCCTGTGAAAAAATTGACACTCCCAATGTTAAAACTATTGAAGAACTTTGCGCTTTTCTGAAAACAGAGCCGAAAACTTTTATAAAGACTCTCATTTACCGCGCGGTAAATGTTGAACTTGATCTCTCATCCATACCCTATTGTACTAAACCTGAAAGAAAGAAACCTTCAAAGGACGCGCCGGAAGTATACGGCGAAGCGTTTTTCGCAGTGGCAATACGGGGCGACCTTGATGTAAACGAA
>JAIRUY010000265.1 GCA_031254175.1 Treponema sp. | reverse complement strand
ATGCTCCCAAAAGCCCTATTGTCATCGGGAAAAAGCAGACAAGAAAAACAAGAGTTATTTTTGGTGCAACGCCGTAACCCATCCAAAGAATTAGCAGAGGAGCGATTGCGATGGTTGGCATTGTCTGGGTAAGCAGCAAAAGCGGCGTCAGTGACTGTTTGATGAAGCGATTTGCATCCATTGTAACAGCAAGAATAAACGAAGCGGCAACAGAAAGAGAAAGCCCTGCGGCAGCTTCCAGCAAAGTGCGCCAAAGGTGGAACATCAGCAGCGGAAACTCCGCAATAAAAGCGGCAGTTACGCGCAATGGACTGGGCAGCATGTAGCCGGGAACAAGGCCGCTGGAGCTGAGGAACTGCCAGATCAGAATCAGGACGGCAATGGGGACAAACGACTGCCAGCCGAGTCTAACAGTGCTTGGCAATTTTCTCATCGATAGACCAGATACCATTGTTTGGGCTGTAAGCTATTTTCATGTAGGTCAGCACGCTCGGCGCCCCAGAATCACTCTCTCGGACGCAGATACGCTGGCACTCCGCGGCTATTTCCATGAGCTTGTCAAAGTCGCCCTCAATGGTGGTCTCAAAAGGCCCCACGATGTTTTTCAAGCCCGTGCTTTTTATGTACGCAATGACCTTGTCAACGATGCCCAGTACCTCGTTGGCTGTAACCGACTGGGGCAGTACCTGTATTGCCAGACTTGCTTCCGGTTGCTTCATACCATATCCTCCAACAAAAAAAATGCCTTCACGGACATACCGCAAAGGCGTTTAATTTCGATTGATTTCGAAAAAACATTTCCCTCCGCCGGTATTATCCGGATCAGGTTAGGCGTTTTTGAACGCCAAGGGTTCCGAGTGTTATGCTTCTTTAAGGAAGCTCACTCAATCTCAGCCGGATAATCCAGCACCCCGATTAAATTGTTACTCTCAATAATAATGAAGTTTTTAGAAGGTGTCAACAGTTTGACCGTTCAAACAACAGCTTGACAACCGGGAATTTTCATCATAATCTATTATTTAATTGAACTATTTTTTATTTATTTTTTTATGGAGGGAATTTATGAAAAAAATAAGCATTATTTTGCTTGTTGCTCTTGTGTTACTGGCGGCGGCTGGTTGTTCACGGTCCAGAACGGCGGAAACCTTTGAACTTGCGCTTATTACTGATGTTGGTACAATTGATGACAAATCATTTAATCAGGGCTCTTGGGAAGGGCTGCTTCAATATGCAAGAGAACATAATATTTCTCATAAATACTATCAGCCTTCAGAGCAAAGTGATAACGCCTATCTTGAAGCCATTGATTTGGCTGCCCGTGCCGGCGCCAAAATAATTGTAACTCCGGGTTTCCTTTTTGAAACTCCGATTTACGTCGCTCAGGATCGTTATCCTGACGTGCGTTTTATTCTGGTTGACGGTGTACCCCACAGCGCGGATTATTCAACCTTTAGGACGGCAAGTAATGTCGTTGGGGTTCTTTATGCTGAAGATCAGGCGGGTTTTCTTGCCGGATACGCAGCTGTAAAAGACGGCAACAGAAGACTCGGATTTATGGGCGGCATGGCAGTTCCTGCTGTTGTTCGTTTCGGTTATGGATTTATTCAGGGTGCGGAATATGCGGCAGGGGAGCTGGGACTTGCTCCGGGCTCTGTTTCCATTAATTACCATTATACAGGCGGATTTGCCGCCACGCCGGAAGCTCAGACAATGTCGGCTTCATGGTACAACAGCGGCATTGATATTATCTTTGCCTGCGGCGGCGCGGTTGGCAACTCGGTTATGGCTGCTGCTGCGGCGGCCGGAAAAAAAGTAATCGGCGTTGATATAGATCAGTCAGGAGAATCCCCAACCGTTGTTACTTCCGCGATGAAAGGCTTGCAAGTTTCAGTTTATGATTGTATTAGAGATTTTTATGCCAATAGATTCCCGGGCGGTCAAACGCTTGTTTTCACTGCTGCCAATGACGGCATTGGTCTTCCAATGGCTACTTCCAGATTTACAAGTTTCAGCAAAGCCGACTACGATGCCATTTTCCAGAAATTGGCCAGCGGCGTAATTCCCAGAATGGAAAATCTGGCAGAAGACGGAAGCCCGGGCGTAGTGCCTGTAAGGATATCCAGAGTAACAGCAATCAGATAAACGGCAATTTTTTGAACAACATACCCCGTCTTTTTTCGGCGGGGTTATTGTTTAAAAAGCCCGTTTAAATAAACTTTACAGGAAAGCGTATGGATTACCTTATTGAGATGAACGGAATTACTAAGGTATTTCCCGGCATTGTTGCCAATGACGATGTAACACTTCAGCTGAAAAATGGTGAAATCCACGCTCTGTTAGGTGAAAATGGAGCCGGCAAGTCAACTCTTGTGAATGTTCTTTTCGGTCTTTATCAGGCCGAAAAGGGAGAAATAAAAAAAGCCGGCCAAACTGTTGTTATTAACGGGCCAAATGACGCAAAAAAGCTGGGGATCGGGATGGTTCATCAGCATTTTAAACTGATTCACAATTTTACTGTTCTTGAGAATATCATTCTGGGTGCGGAAACTGTTAAGAACGGGGTTTTAAAACTTGACAATGCACGCAAACAGGTAATGGAATTATCCAAACGCTATAAACTTGACATTGATCCTGACGCTTATATTTCCGACATCACTGTCGGAATGCAGCAGCGGGTTGAAATTTTAAAAATGCTTTACCGCGAAAATGAAATTTTAATCTTTGATGAACCGACTGCAGTCCTTACCCCGCAGGAAATAGAAGAGTTAATGCACATAATGAAAAATCTGGTAGCGGAAGGCAAGTCGATTCTTTTTATCACTCACAAACTGGACGAAATCAAAGCTGCCGCAGATCGCTGCACAGTGCTTAGAAAAGGCAAAGGCATAGGAACAGTCGATGTGGCATCCGTTTCAAAAGAACAGTTGTCGGAAATGATGGTAGGCCGTAAGGTAAATCTTTCTGTCGAAAAGACAGAGAAACAACCGGGAGAAATAATCCTTAAAACGGAAAACCTTACTGTCAAAAGCAAGACACACGGAAAAGCTTTGGTAGACAATGTGAGTTTTGAAGTCCGCGCCGGCGAGATTGTCTGTATTGCCGGAATTGACGGGAACGGTCAGCAGGAACTCGGCCTTGCCATTGCGGGAATGCTGAAACCTGACAGCGGGCTTATTTATCTTGAAGGAAAAGAAATTACCGGAAACGATATCAGATCAAGGGGCATATCCCACATTCCGGAAGACAGGCACAAACACGGACTTGTACTGGATTACAATCTTGCCTGCAATCTGGTTTTACAGAATTATTATACTACCAGCTTTCAAAAATGCGGTTTTCTGAAATTCGATGAAATTTATAAATTTGCAGATAACTTAATACATGATTTTGATATTCGCACAGCGCAGGGAGCGCGTACTGTTACACGCAGTATGTCGGGCGGAAACCAGCAAAAAACAATTATTGCCAGGGAATTATCCAGAAACTCCCGTCTTTTGCTCGCAGTTCAGCCGACAAGAGGGCTTGATGTAGGCGCATGCGAATATATCCACAAACAGCTTGTGGCAGAGCGTGACAAGGGCAGGGGAGTGCTTTTGATATCTCTTGAACTTGATGAAGTAATGGATGTCAGTGACAGGATTCTTGTGATATTTGAAGGAAAAATTGTCGCTGATGTAAAACCGAAAGATGTTGGTTTTAAGGATCTTGGTCTTTATATGGCAGGCGGCGCTGAAAAAATCAGCGTGTAAGGGTGAGATTATGAAATTAAAACTCCCGTCTTCAACTATTAACGCTTTTTCTTCGATCACTGCTGTTCTTGTAGGCCTGCTTGCCGGTCTTATAATTTTATTGGTCAGTAATCCTTCTCAGGCAATGAATGGTTTTTGGGCTATACTAAGCAGCGGTTTTTCTTCCCTTAAAAATTTTGGTGATGTTTTATATTCTGCTACTCCAATTATTATGACCGGTCTTTCGGTTGGTTTTGCTTTAAAGACAGGACTTTTTAACATAGGAGCCGCCGGTCAGTTCATTGTCGGCGCTTATGCCGCGCTTTTTGTCGGCGTAAGATGCAGTTTTCTTCCCGGACATCTTCATTGGATTACTGCTCTTGCTGCCGCGATGCTGGCAGGCGCTTTATGGGGAGCAATTCCCGGGTTATTAAAGGCGTTTTTTAATGTAAACGAAGTAATAGCGTGCATAATGACAAATTACATTGGAATGTATCTTGTGAATTTTCTTATAACAAAAACAATTTATGATTCTCTTCGCAATCAGAGCATGCGTGTTTTGAGTACGGCAAATCTCCCCAAGATGGGAATGGATAATGTGTTTAGAGAAGGTTTTGTCATATCAAGCGTAAACGCAGGGATTTTTATAGCAATAATTTTTGCCGTTTTGATGTATATTATTCTGGGAAAAACTGCCTTCGGTTATGAATTAAAAGCCTGTGGTTTTAACCATGAAGCCGCGCGTTATGCAGGCATTAATGAGAAACGCAGCATTGTTTTATCCATGGTGATTGCCGGCGCGCTGGCCGGCTTGGGCGGAGCTTTGCTGTACCTTGCAGGCGCCGGAAAAAGCATGACCGTTGTTGATGCGCTTGCATCTGAAGGTTTTCTCGGTATTCCGGTCGCGCTTTTGGGTTTGAACAATCCGATTGGGATAATTTTTTCAGGCCTTTTGATCGCCTATCTTAATGTGGGCGGATTCAATATGCAGATATATAATTTTGTTCCGCAGATCATTGAAATTATTATTGGCGTGATTATTTATTTCAGCGCTTTTGCTCTTATTGTCAGGGGTTTCTTGACTTCTATGAAAAAACGAAAAGGAGATAAGGCGCAAGCTGCAAAAGGGGGATCTAAATGAACATATTGTATTTTCTTGTTCAGCAAACCATGTTCTTTTCGATTCCTTTATTGATAGTTGCTCTCGGAGGGATGTTTTCAGAGCGTTCCGGCGTAATAAATATTGCCCTGGAAGGTATAATGATAATGGGCGCTTTTGCCGGCATATTGTTTATCAACATAGTACAGAAGTTTATTCCCGGTCAGCCGGTTTTGCTGATGGCGGTTTTTGTATCCGCGGGCACAGGGGTGTTGGTTTCCCTGCTTCATGCTTACGCGTCAATCAATATGAAAGCCGATCAGATAATCAGCGGTACTGCGATAAATATGCTTGCCCCTGCCGTTGCAGTCTATGTCGCCAGAATGATTCGAACCGTGCAGCAGATCCCCTTTGTCAATCAATTCCGTATTGAAAAAGTTTTTCTGTTGGGTGACATTCCGTTTGTGGGGCCGCTTCTTTTCAGAAATACATATATAACCACATATCTTGGCTTTTTAATTCTTTTGCTCTCTGCGATCATTCTTTATAAAACACGTTTCGGCCTGCGGCTGCGTTCCTGCGGCGAACATCCTCAGGCGGCGGACTCTGCCGGAATCAATGTTTATGCCATGCGTTATGCGGGAGTTATGATTTCCGGCGCGCTTGCAGGTCTTGGCGGACTGGTGTTTGTTATCCCGACATCAATAGAGTTTAATCCTGAAGTTGCAGGTTATGGCTTTCTTGCGCTTGCGGTGTTGATTTTCGGCCAGTGGAGACCCGGGCGCATATTCGCCGCCGCCTTCTTCTTCGGCTTATTAAAAGCAATTTCATCTTCTTATTCGGGGATTTCTTTCCTGAGTAATGTTCCAATTCCTGCCAATGTATACAAGATGATACCTTTTATAGCAACACTTATTGTTTTGGCATTCAGTTCAAAAATGTCCCAGGCTCCAAGAGCGGAAGGAATTCCTTATGATAAAGGCAGGAGATAATTCTATGGAAAAACAGTATCACATTGATTTCGATGACAGCCACGGAGCGTTATACGCACTTCTTCCCGGAGATCCCGGACGAGTAGAGAAGATAGCGTCCTTTCTTGATAACCCGCGTTTTTTCCATCAGAACCGTGAATATACAACATGGCTGGGAGAAATTTCCGGCAAAACAGTAATGGTTATATCAACAGGAATGGGAGGGCCTTCTACAGCCATAGCCGTGGAAGAACTTTTCAAGACGGGAGTGCGTAATTTTATCAGGATAGGCACCTGCGGCGGAATGGCGCTTCCTGTAATCGGCGGAGATGTGGTAATTGCTACCGGTTCAATCCGCATGGAGGGAACCACAAAGGAATATGTGCCGATAGAATTTCCCGCTGTTGCCAATCTGGATATAACAAACGCGCTTGTAGAGGCGGCAAAAAAATTGGGGCAGAAGTGGCATGCGGGAGTCGTGCAGTGTAAAGATTCTTTTTACGGTCAGCACAGCCCTGAAAAAATGCCGGCAGGTTACGAATTGATGAACAAGTGGGAAGCATGGATAAAAGCCGGGACTCTTGCGTCGGAAATGGAAAGTTCAACGCTTTATATTGTAAGCCAAATCCTTGGCGCCCGCGCGGGGTGTGTTCTTAACGTTGTATGGAATCAGGAACGGGAAAAAGCCGGAATGAGCAATCCCCACTGTCATGACACGGAAAACGCAATCAAAACTGCTGTGGAAGCGATCCGAATTTTAATTGAGCGGGAATAAATTTTCTTAAAGTTTCCTTACTCCGTCTTAAACAATGTATTTGAAATGTCATAACAGTAGTCTCCAAGTTTTTCGATGCGCCTGACCATATCGATAAAGAAAAGTTCTGTTTTTACGTCTTTACCGGCTTCAATACGCTTGCGGCTTAGTTTTTGCAGATCTTTGCGGGCTTTGTTGATGCCTGCTTCCAGTTTCTTGGCGTGAATTGTCGATCTTAAAGTCTGGTTCTGTCCGAGCTGTTCCTGCAGGAGATTCAGGAACTCACCAACCTGCTCAATATACGGAATCATCTCTTCCATTCCTTCTTTTTTAATGATGCGATCTTTTCGTATGTTTTTTTCAACCAAATTACCGAGCAAATAGCAGTCATCACTCATTTCTTCAAGATAACCGACAGCTTTTAATAAATTTGACACGCGGCGTTCTGATTTTACAGTTAGCTGCTCACGGGTACATTTAATAAGAAAATTGGTTAGGGCATCCCTCATCTCATCAACATACTCTTCATTATTTTTTAATTCTTTGCAAAGATTGGCGGCGGCGGTTTCCTTGTCTTCGATATCATGCAAATCCCGCAGGAATGTACTGAAATTGGCATACATGGAAGAGACGATGCCTGCCATATCGCGGATTTCTTTTTCGATGCGCAGAATATTGAGTTCCGGAGAATCGGCAAGAACGGTAGACAGATAGGCAAACTTGTAATGGCGTCCGTCTTCCTTCTCTTCTGTTTTTTTATCGCGAATTAGAAAACGCAGCAGGTTTGTATAGGGTTTTATAAAAGGCAGAAACAACGCAGTATTCATTATATTATATGCGGTATGAAGCATTGCAAGATGTACAGGTATCGAAACATTGTCAGGAATTGTATCCCATGGATTTCCGGGCAAAAAGATATCAAGAAGTTTTAGCATTGGAATCAATAAAGGAATTACCCACATGGATCCAATTACGTCAAACAGAACATGGGAAAGCGCCGTCCGTTTTGATTCGGTATTTCCTGCAAGTGCCGCCAAAGGAGCGCTGAATGACGTGCCGATATTTGATCCGATTACCATTGCCGCAGCCATCTCAAAGGGGATAATTCCCTGGTATGCCATTGACATTATTATGGTGATCGTAGCGGTAGAAGAATTGATAAGGACGGTCATTATGATGCCCGTGACCCAGCCGATCAGCACCGCCAGTATATGTCTTTCGCGTAACGCGCCCAATACGTTGCCCAATGCCTTGAAACGCTCCCGGTTGTCAGTCATTGCATCGGTGATAAGGTGCAGCCCCAAAAACAACAAGCCCATTCCAAAAATAAAATCACCGATACTTTTATATTTCCATTTAATCCTTCCCAGGATAAATCCTATGCCGATTGCCGGCAGGGCAAGATTGGAAAGATTTAATTTAAATCCAAAAAGAGCAATAATCTGTGTTGTCAGGGTGGTGCCGATATTAACCCCAAAAATGACCCCGATAGACTGCTGGAGGGTTAAGAGCCCGGCGCTCACA
>JAIRUY010000103.1 GCA_031254175.1 Treponema sp. | reverse complement strand
CCGAAATTACAGGAGTAGCTGAAATTACCGAAAAAAGAGGTTTAAGAAATGAATGTATCCGTTTATCCAGACCAGAAGCAATACCCGCCGCGATTCCAAGAGGGACTGCGATGACGATCCCCGCAAGCACCCGGATAAAACTTCCCCAAAGAGCAGTCAGAAAACGGGGTGTTAAAACAATATCAATAAGACTTCTTAAGACCGGCAGCGGACCGGGTAAAATGAGGTTTGACCCATAAATTCTTGCGGCAATTTCCCATAACAGAATAAAGAATACAATTCCAGCCATTGCATAGAAAGCTGTTAAAAAACTTTTCTGCTCTCTTAAGCTGTCATTTTTTCCCCTGTTATTCATTTCAGATAAAACCTGTCATTTGGTAAGCTGCCTCCGATAGAGGAAGGTTCATTCTCAAGAAATACCCTGAATAACGCTTCCAGAGACGGGCGTGCTTCTGCTGCCGGAATAAACACATAATTGCTTTTGGGAATTGCCGCGGCAACAATGGCTGCCCTTAAGCCCAGCTCATGTTTTTCCACAAGCGCCCCTGCCTCTGCAGGATGGGATCTGACCCATTCGCTTGAAGCCCTGACCGCATTGAGAATAGCCTCTAAAGCTTCATTTTCTTCGGAAGCAAACGTCCCGTCCACAACCAGCAATGTTATGGGATAATTCCCGCCGCCGCTTTCTTTTGCCCATTCTTCCTGAATGTCCGTAATGGATTTCAAATCCGGTTTGCCCATAACGGCCATCGTGGCAAAGGGTTCCGGCAGGAGCGCTGTAGAAACCCTTCCGGCTATAAGGGACTGCGCTATTTCAGGATAGGCAAGAGAATAGCCCAGCATTACATCGGTGTTAGGCGAAAGGCCGTGGGCTTTGAGTATTCTCTGAAACACATAATCCGGTGTTGCTCCCTGACCGGCAATTTCCACACTTTTTCCTTTTAGGTCTTTCAGGGTCTGTACTTGCGGATCGGCGGTTAACAGCTTCAACATTCCTTCGCCCATAACTGCCGCGGCACGAATATCCCTGCCGGACGCGGCAATTTTTGCCGCAATATCCGGGGGCAGTATTCCCACCTTTACCTCTCCGGCGATGAAACGGGCAGCCATCAGATTAGACTGTGCCAGAGTTTCAATTTTCACATTAAACCCTTTAATTTCCGGAGGTTCTTCAAAGAGACGTATCATTCCTACTCCGGAAGGCCCTTTGATGGCATAAATTGTTATTTCCTTAACACTGCTGCTTTTCCCGCGAACATAGAGCAAACACAAAAAAATTGAAATAAATAAAACAAGAATAGCGCTTATTATTATCTTTTTTTTCATAAATATTATGATAATACAAAATTTGTATTATTAACAGTATTTTATCATATTGAGCAAATAATTCTATTTATTGTATAATATATTTATCATGAAAAAGAAAATGTCATTTCGTGTTTCTTTCGCTTTAATTTTAGCAATATTTGTTACTTTCTCCTGTTCGCGTGAAAATGATACTAATACTCTGCGTTTTGGTTTTACTACAGAGCCGGCTACGCTTGACCCGCTTAACCCGTCAAATACTGCGGATGGCAGGAGCATTCTGTTTAATGTTTTTGAAGGACTTGTAAAACCGGACACAACGGGAATGATGCAGCCGTGTTTGGCAGAATCCTGGACTGTAGAAATGGGCGGTCTTGTTTATAATTTTAATTTACGGGAAGGGGTGCGTTTCCATGACGGCTCGCTCCTTACTTCTGCCGATGTAAAGTACAGTCTGGACACGGCCACAAACATGGGTTTCCACGGATTGAATGCGATAGAAGATATAAGAATACAGGGAGACCGTCTGATAACAGTTGTTCTTAAATCTCCTGATCCTGACTTTCTTCCGTATCTGACCATAGGAATTGTAAAGGCCGGAAATACAAACCGTGAAAATGTTATTGTCGGCACAGGTCCTTTTTTTATCGAAAGTTACAGAACACAACAAAACCTTGTATTAAAAAAATTCGATGATTACTGGCATCCCGATTTACCTTACCTTGATAAAGTAACAATTGTTTTTTTTGAGAATAATGACGCTCAAATGATTGCTCTTCGCGGAGGCAGCATAGACGGAACAAATATTACAGGTTCCATGGCAGCCCTGCTGGATCACAGGTTTTTTGATCTCTTCCACAGTTATTCCGCTTCGGTGCAGCTTCTGGCGCTGAATAATGCCGCTGTTCCTCTTGATGATTTACGGGTACGCCGTGCTTTAAATTACGGAATTGATATTCAGAATATAATTGAAACCGCGTTTTTCGGAGCAGGCGCTCCATCGGGCAGTCCGATAATTCCGGGGCTTACAGCTTATTATGTAAGCGGGCTGGAATATCCCTATGAGCCGGAAACGGCGGTTTCTTTGCTTTCCCAGGCGGGCTACAATTCACATAACAAACTTTCACTGGAAATTACTGTTCCTTCAAATTACACCATGCATGTTGATACCGCGCAGGTAATTGCAGGTCAGCTTGCGAAAATCGGAATAGATACATCAATTAAGCTGGTTGATTGGACAACATGGCTGAATGATGTGTATTTTGGAAGGCAGTACATGTCAACTATTATTTCACTTGACAGCCCAGTCGTCTCTCCAAGAAGTTTCTTAAGCCGTTACAGGTCAGGCGGCGGCGAAAATTTCATCAATTTTAAAAATGTTGATTTTGACAAAATCTATGATGCCGTTCTTGCCGAAACTGATAATCCCGGCCGTATCCGTCTTTACAGAGAAGCACAGCAGGCAATTACAGCAAATGCCGCAAGCGTGTTTATACAGGATATTTATTTTTTAAAGGTTTTCCGCGGCGGCGCATTTTCTGGAGTTTATAATTATCCTCTATACGTCGTTGATTTTGCATCCATTTACAGGATAGACAAGAATTGACATTTATATTCAGAAGAATAGTCATTTCCATCATTACAATGTTTCTCGTTTCATTATTGTGTTTCTGCATCTTTTATGTTATTCGCGGAGATCCGGCGCTTTTCCTTGCAGGCATTGATTCTACTCCTGAGCAATTATCCGCATTAAGGGAAGAACTTGGACTGAATAAAAATCTTTTAATGCGTTATTTTGACTGGCTTTTTAAATTCCTTTCCGGCAATCCGGGAAGCTCTTTTAGGTTTCGCGGAGAAGCCATTTCAACATTGATTGCCGAGCGCCTCCCGGTAACCTTTACTCTTGCCGCCCTTTCTGTTTTTTTTATTTTCATTATTTA
>JAIRUY010000006.1 GCA_031254175.1 Treponema sp. | reverse complement strand
GGCGCTGTAAATATCACTGTATATCCTGCAGTAATAGGCGAAAACGAAGAAAACACTGTGTTTTACCACCGGATTTCTTTCAGCCCGGAAAAAAAGGAAGAATATCGCTTTGTAATACCTTTTGACGCACCTGAACTTTTGGTGATTGTTCAAACGGAAAAAAGCACCATCAGCATAAACCTAAAACCAGAATGACAAACTCCGCCGCAGCGTTTTATTGACTAAATCAAATCAATGTGATATTATTTTTATATGTTACAATTGTATTTTTTATCTATACTGTGCAATGCAATGTGCGGATATATTCTGTTTGCCGGCAGCAATGACGAAACAGTTGATAAACAGCCGTTCTCAATAAGCAACCCAACTTTTCTCCTTGTTTTGGGAATTATAAGCATTGTTACCGGTATTCTGAAACTACTCACCCCTGTACAGGGGCTGCCCATTCTTGGCGATCTTATACCTTCAGCGGCGGGAGTTGTTGCCGGGATGGTGATGATATTCGGCATTTACCGTAAAAATACAGATTCAGTTCCGGAAAAGGAAGGAGCGCTGGATCAACTTGGTTCCAATCTCCTGCAATTAAGAAAACCAATCGGATTGGGTTTACTCGCCATTGCCATCATACATTTTTTTCTTCCAAGAACTCCGCTTTTTTAAAAACGCATTTTTACGAGAAAACGGGTATCCATCAGAGAGAGGCCGGCTCCGGCTTTGTTTTGCTCAAGAAAAAAATTCATGTTATCGTAGCTTGTGTATGTTTGTCCGTTTGTCCTGCCGATTCGTCTGTAAGAAAACTCCAATGATAATTCAAGCCAATTCTGGATAAAAGAAAAACGTCCTGCCGGTTCCAGAAAAAAACCGGCGAGAGTATAATCCATAAATGTTTTTTTTACTTGTATATGTTCATCCTTTGCGGCGCAATAGGTAAACATACTGACTCTACATGAAACATCGAAATAAAAGAAGGCAAAAAATCTTGTGCCCACGGAAAGACCGGGAGCAAAAATGAACCAGTCCTGTTTATAACGGATAACATCGCCTGTAAATGAATGTTCCCCATTTGGGTATATTCCATAACCGTCCCGTCCTGTGAAGGCAAGGCGCATCCAACTGCCGCTTACAAACGGTTTTACGCAAAGGAATGACCCCACGGGCAAAGAAAAGCCAAATTCAGTATCAAGGGCAAAAAACTGTCTGGTTCTGTTGGTATGGCTTGAAAAATGCGTAAGGTTTGAGTTATCAGGTGACATCCAGTCCCGGTTTTCGTGTATACCGGAATCATTCGGAAAACCGGCTTTAAAAGACAGAGACGAAAAAAAACCGGCAGAAGCCATTGGATCCAAAAGACCGTAATTAAGCTCTATGCCGGCATAATAAACAGGCTTGATATCCCATTTTAATTCGCTTAAGAATTCATTCATTGTATCTTTTGGCAAAGCATAAAGAAGTTCCTGCGCCTGACCATAAACAAAACCAAATTGCGGGCCTGCGGAAAACACATAGGTTTTTTCCCTGTTCTGGCAATACACGGAATAGTTTGAAAAAAATAAAAATATTATGATGACATAAACCCGCAAAGCGGTTATATTTTTCATTAATATGAGAATAACGGCTAAACATATACTTGGTCAATTATTAATAATTCTTTGTATTTCAGTTTTATGCGCGTGCAGGATACGAAAGGAAGAAGGCCCTGTACTGCCGCCTGTAACTTCTCCCCTGTCAAGAAACTATATTGGGTTTGGAGTAATCACAGAATCTTTCACTCATATTACAGCCGATCCGGCGGAAGGCAGCCCTTCCATTGGTTATCTGCGCCGGGGCTCATTGGTTAAGATAGTCAGGCGGCAGACAATAAAAAACAACAGCGGTTTTGTTTCCTGGGTATTGATCGATGATTCACACCCCGGCTGGCTTAAAGAAGAAGTTATGGATATTTATGACATGGAAAGCCAGGCAAGAACCGCATCGGAGGCAATGCTTAAGTGAATCCGGGTGTTGTCTTTTTTATTCCGCCTGTCGTAGGGGCGTTAATTGGATATAGTACAAATGTACTGGCAATAAGAATGTTATTCCGCCCGCTGCGGGAAATCCGCATCTTTGGCATCCGGCTGCCGTTCACACCGGGCATCCTCCCCAAACAGCGCCACAGGCTTGCGGAAAGTATCGGCGGCATGGTGGAGCGGGAACTGATTACGCCGGAAATTATCAGGCGGCGCCTTGCCAACCGGGATGTACGCGAAAAGGTAAAACTCACCATTTCTCTTTTTACAGGAAAAATCCTTGAAAAACGGCCAAGTGAATTACTGGAAGGCAATGAAGAGAAACTGTCTGAAATGATTAACGGAGCGGCGGAAAAAATGTATCCTTCGTTTGCTTCGGCGTTAATCAGTTTTCTTCACAGGGACGAAATCCGCCGCGAACTGGAATCCAAAGGAAGGGTTTTTCTCAAAAGTATAATTCTCAAGCTTAATGTATTTCAGCGTTTTTTTATTTCCGCGGCTCAATACGATGCAACTCTTGAACAGAAGATGCCGGAAATTATTGACGAACTGACAGAAAACTCCGCAAATCTTTTACAGGATGAAAAAGTTAAAAATATGTTTGTAAAGGCCGTAACCGCGGAATTCAACCGCATGATTGGAGAGCAAAATAAAAACATAGGCGGTTTGTTTAACATAAATGAAAACAGCAAAGAAAAGCTGGATGAATTTTTATTTACAAAATTGATGGTTTCCGCAGACGGGCAAATTGAAAATATTCTTGCATCCATAAATATAAAAAGCCTTGTAGTCGACAGAATCGATTCGCTTGACATGGTAAAGGTTGAACGGATAATTCTTGACATAATGTCGGATCAATTCAAGTGGGTAGAAATATTCGGAGGAATACTGGGTTTCCTGATCGGCATGTTTCAATCGGGATTAAATCAGCTGCTGAGGTAAAAAACTTGAGTTGTATGTTTTAAAAAATGATAATATAATGACAAGATATGAATAAGGTAATATTAAAAGCAGAGGAACTGGATGGGTATTTAACCGCCGCTGACAAGAAAAATCTTGCCGCTCTTGATAAATTATTTGAAAAAGCCCTTGATATTTTCCCGCAGGTAGAAAAAGAAAAAAAAGATGCCGAAAACAGCCTTATAAAAGTTTACAATGAAATGGGAAGTTTGATGCAGGAAATATGCAGAGAAACGCCGAAAATTCATGTTTATTCATTTAATTCTCCGCAGGAAGATCATCCTGAAGTTTCCCGCGTCATCGCCAAACTCAGGGATATAAATACAGACAACAGGGAATTTTTGTATTATATCCAACGCTCTTACGAAATGCTTTTTAAACTTGCCTGGGGAGGCTCTCACGGTACGCAAAAAAATTACCTTATTGTAAAAACACCGGTAACAAAACCCGTCCGGAATTACGCTGTCCATAAAATAAATAACATAGATAAAAAAATAGAAAATACAGTAATGTGCGTAATGCTGAGGGGCTCCCTTCTGCCGTCAATGATCATGAGCAAGGAAATTGAAGAGTATTCATCTAACGGTTATGTTACGCCGTTTGCTCTTTTCAGAATATACCGCGACGACAGCAAAAATGAAACAGACATGGAATACATTCTTGATCTCAATAAATCTTTTTTCAATTTTGAAACTCTTGACGGCAAAGATTTGGTATTCGCCGATCCAATGAACGCTACAGGCGGAAGCCTTGTTACAGTAATAAAATATCTCATTAGTTCGGGGATTAAGCCGCGCTCAATCATTTTCTTTAATGTAATTTCTGCGCTTAAGGGATCTTTAAGGGTAGTAAGGGCATTGGATAACTGCGATGTTTATACACTCTGGATGGACGGTGTTTTAAACAAGGAAGCATACATAATGCCCGGACTTGGAGATGCCGGAGACCGCCTGAACGGACAAGATGCTGAAACAAACAACCGCAACATCATTCAGCTTATCGCCGATTATGGGGCCGGCATCGCTAATCTGTACCGTTCCCAATTGCGGGAAATTGAGAATACAGTTCTTGGCAGAGAAAAATGAGAAATACTCCGCTGGTTGTTCTTGCGCTTTTTTATTTGTTTTCGATCAACGGCTGTAAAGGAATGGCAGCGTCCGCAGAGGAATATTATTCCATCGGCATGGCATATTTTGAACTTGGAAAATATGAAGAAGCCGAAAAATGGCTGACCAGAGCGGCAACAGCACAAAAAACAATGACCGCCTCCCAATACAACCTTGGCCGTCTTGCTTTTGAAAGACAAAGATATCAGGAAGCCGCGGAACGTTTTGAAGATATCCTGAAAAAGGATCCAAATAATATTCTCGCTCTCAAAGCCGCCGCATATACAAGGATTAGAACAGGAGATCTAAACATTGCCGAAAAGCATTATACAAAGCTGCTGGCGCTTGTTCCGGAAAACGCCGATGACGGCTATAACCACGCGCTTGTGTTATACGCAATGGAACGTTACGCTGAAGCCGAACAAGTTCTTTCAAAATATCCCCTTCCCATGCTGGAAAACAGCGATATGCAGCTCCTTTTCGCACGGACTCAGAATGCCCAAAACAAGGTAGAAGCAATTAACAGCTACTCTGCCTGGTTAAACAGCAATTCAGATTCAAAAGTCCGGTATGAATACGCCCGGGCGCTGGAACATCATGAGTTATACGCAAGAGCGCTTGAAGAATACCGAAAAGCCCTTTCCGATGCCTCCGAGGCGGAAAACGATCTAAGAAACGACATACGGTTTTCAATCGCAAGGCTGCTTTTAACAGCAGACAGTGAAAACCATGAAGGAATAACAGAACTTCAAAATGCAATAAATGAGGGATATAAAAACATTACAGCCGTTGAAGAGCTGCTTGAAAATAAAAATATCAATGAAACAAACAAAGACAGCATAAGAAACATCATTTATAATATGCGTCTTGCTCAAGAGCCGAAGGCAGAGGATGGGGATTTAAAAACTAACCCTGAGAGTGGTTCCTAAAAGAGTATCAAAAGTAAAAACTTCGCTTGCTTGGTCTTCGCTTAATCTTAATTTTACAAATGTGGTAAAATTAAGCCTTCCCACAATTCTGACAATGGATTCATGGCCAAGAGTTAAACTCCAGCGTAATTTATCTCTTGTTTTATCAAGCGTTAACTCCATGCTTTCTATTCTTAACTGCTCATAATCAGAAGCAAAAATGCCGGAAAGATTTAGCCATGAAATGTGATTTGTTGCGGCTTTTGTAACCCAGTTGTAAAAAATGCTTAAAAGGCTGTTTTCAGTCGGAACAGTCCAGTTTAAAACAAAACTGTCCATCCAGTATGAGTCCGACCGCAGCGTAAGCGTATTTACAAAGCTTAAGGTTTCGCCGGAAAAACCCCTGAAACCTGCGCCAAAAACAGATCGAAGCCTCCATGAAACATCACCGGCGCTAAAAATTGCCGCGCCTTCGAGCGTATGCGCAAACTCATCAGTTTGATAAAAATCAAAGACAGGCCTGTATCCCATAACGCCAAACATATTGATGGAAGAAAAATTCAAAGCTCCGCCAAGATTGAAAATATCGGTTCTTATGTCCATTTTTTGTTCCAAAACCCTTTCAAGAGCAACAGTGACTCTGTAGGGAACAGCAAAGGAGACAAGAGAATAAACACGGGGAAAATTTACGCTTGTACTGAAATGATCATTAAATGCTGAATATTGAGCGAGATTAAAAGACGGAGAATTATTTAACGCTTCATCCATCGCTTCGTTAAGTTTTGGCGAAAAAAGCGAATAAAAAGGAAAAACTTTCCAAAGCTCAAGCGAATCATTTATGCTTTCGCCGAACTTTCCTGTGTCGTCAAAAATATTATTTCCGGAATAATTAAGATGTCTTTTAAAGCCCCGGCCGGCTTTCAGGCTAAAACTGAAACGATCAAACGTAACAGGAACATCAAGTACAGTTGAGTTTTCCAGCCTGGTAATACTGTTTGCTCCGGTAAAATTTGTGCTGGCATCCACAGTTAGCGCCGCCCCGACTGGCGTTGAACTTTGCGTTATAACTGCCTGGGCTTCTGTCCTTCTGCTTTCAGCTCCGCTGCCGTCATCAGGAACCAAAGGTTCCCACGAGCTCAACCACAGTTTCGCGTAACTGTCATCTTCCTGAATTACGCTGTTCCTTACCCACAAAGCGTTTGTTTTAACCGCAACAGAAGGAATAAAATTAAATTGCGATCTGTAGCCCATATTCAAGTCCCACCTTTGCCTGAGCCTTGATAATTCATAAAATGCATCAGCGTCAAATCCGGCATAAAAACTGGAAGCTAACGCCATATTAAAACCATGCCTTGCTGTCCTCTCCTGAGGAGAAGCAAAAAATGTTTCCTTTACGGAAAATGGGCCGAATGTCCTTGAAATACCGTGATCCGCGCTCCATAAAAAAGTATCCTTTGCCGCCGTAGTGAAAAGGTTACCCTGCACTCTTGCTCCGAAGACCGAAACGCCTGAACTTATGCGGTTAACCATACTGCCGGAAAGCCCTGAATCCTGGCTTCCGTATGAACGGATTTCCGACTCCATAGCCGCGGAAACCGTAAAATCAGATAACACAGGAATACTGCCGGCATAAAGCAAAGTTCCGCTCTTTGAATATTCAACAGCGCCGCCTGCGTTCATTCTGTAAACCAAGCTTGAGTCTTCCAGAATAATTTCATCAATACAGATGCTCGTGTCCGGGAGCGGGACGGCTCCCGGATCGACTAAAACCGCGACATAGCTTGTTCTTCTGTCCTGCCATGTAAAACTCTGTATCGGCCTGTAACGGAAAGAAGCTGCCGCAGCAAGTCTATTATCTATTCTTACACCGGTATTGCCGCCCTGATAGCGGATTGTTACCTTTGACCACTTCCCCGCCGTAAACTCGCTTAACGGAATACGCACTTCCAACTGCGGGTCAGAAATTGAGTCCGGCCCCGATGCGACAAAAAAGCTCAATGTTCCGCCGGAAATTGGGGTATCCGGCCCTTTAATAAAAAATGACAGCTCACGGTAATCAGAAAGAGGCAGAGCGCCAACCCTGCCGTCTATTCCGGCGGAAATATTATTTTGCATATTTTTCCATTCTATTTTTAATACACGCTGCGTTTCCCCGGACGGATGAAGCCGCTTTATTAAATCACCGTAGGCCGATTCCAGAGTAACCAACCCTGTATCCATTGTTTCAAAAGCCGCAACACTGTTAAACGTGGAAAAATCAGTCGTTCCGCTGACAGTCCCGTTGTCATATGTTATCGCCCTGAACGCCGCACTGCGGACAATGGGCGGAGCTAGAATTACGCGCCCGGAAACTTCCTGAACGCCGTCAATAACCGCAATGACGCGCAAATAATTAGCGTTCCCCAGTTTGAGTCTGTCGTCATCAGTCAGTGTAAAACTTGCTATTCTCGGCTCATGACTGAAGATTTGCGGGTTCCTTGAGTAATCGGCATCCCACTGCGTTGATTCCATGTCGTTTGCATACAGTAATTTTTCCAGCACAAGAGAAATATCCGGATTCTCCGTAAACACATAATCCGTGCCAGAAAGAGAACCAATCTGAATTATCAATTTAAAATCTGCCGTGTTTCCGCTGAAATTGTCCAGTCTGT